>JAJXZR010000019.1 GCA_021779915.1 bacterium | reverse complement strand
TCATAATAATTCTAAAAATTGTTTTAATAAATATGTTTTCAGGTTTTAATTTACTTCCGTCGGCGAAGCTTTAAATTGTATGTGATTGATAACTTAAATTTCCTGTAAATTGAAAATAGGTTCGAACGTCGTTCACGATGTCCCGCATCGCACCGAAAACCGTTATATAAAGCGGTTTTTAGCTTTAGTATCTAGTTTTTATATAAATGTCCTTGTTCTAGTCTTGCAATTATATAAAGTGTTCCAAATTCTTTTTTTATCAAACAAAAGAAATATCTCAATGAGTCAGAATTTATATTTACCGTGGACAGAGTTGTTTATTGGTAGTAAAAGACCTTTAAGAGCGGTTTTTCCGCCGATCTTTAACAAGACAACTTGGGTGTTGCCGAAAGGAGAAACCAAAAATGTTACTTATCCCTAAAAAAGATGATTATCGGAAGGTACTTGGCAAGCTTGAGTCAAAAGTTGCCATGAATCTTAAATGTGGAGCTTGTGCATCTTGTACTGGCGGTGGTGGAGGTCAAGCCTGTAAGTGCACTGGCGTAGGCAGAGTAACCAAAAATTCTTAGAAAAACAGAGGGGACTTACTAGTTGTATTTCCCCTCATTTCATATTGAAAAGGAGGAATGAAATGAAAAAATCAGTGAGGTTTTCTGATTTTGTACACTTTTTCGAAAGAAATGACACGACTGCGATTTTTCATGCTTTGTCGCGCGAAGTTGTTTTTGCGAACAAAGAAAATCTTACAGAATTAAACAATTGTTTGTCTCAAGCACCTGGTACCGATGCTAACAATGAAACAATAAATTATCTTTTACAAGAGAAATTTTTGGTTCCAGTCAATACAGATGAAACCGATAGCCTAAAATTGATGCAAGAATCAATCCTGCAACATCCCTGTATCGACACTTTGTATTTACTCTTAACAAACAATTGTAATTTTGCCTGTAAGTATTGTTTTTTTGAAGGATCTTATAACAATCCGAAAGAAAAAACGATAAACATGACAAAGAAGCTAGCCATTGACTCAGTAAGACAATTTGCAGGTTTTCTCAAAAAAGCCTGTGAATATACCGATTTTAATCCTTATGAGCCAGGCATCGTTTTCTATGGGGGCGAACCATTTATTAATGCCGACATATTTTTTGCCACCGTTGAAGAAGTAGTAACCCTGAAAAATTCGGGCTTGCTACCACAGAATTTGGCAATGAATATTAATACTAATGGTTCTTTGATAAATCATGAGATTGCCTCTTTTTGTGCAAAACACAATATAGAGGTTGACGTTTCACTAGATGGATACCAGTCGATGCATGATGCTTGTCGAGTATGGAAGGGTGGAAATAATGGAACTTTCGCGGAAGTTATGAAAGGGATCAATATTCTCAGAGAGGCTGGAGCGAAAACATGCATTTCCTGTACTATTAGCGAGACTAATGTTGAAGAGCTTCCAGACATTTTCAATTGGTTTCTAGATGGTGCTGGAGTTGGCAATGTAGGATTTAATCCTTTACTAAATAGTCATCAGTACAAAATTGATGATTCTTTCTGTGTTCACGCGAAAGAAACTCTAAACTGGCTAATTTGGGATTTGTACAGGCAGGCGAAGTAAATCTTTAAAGGAGTAATCAAATTTAAATTTGATTACTCCTTATTTTTTTTATACAATTAATCCATGATTAAAGTAAATTTTGGCTACAATCTTACAAAAGACGCATGGAGTTGGGTATTAATTGCAAAAGACAAGGACATGTGGGGTTTGTATTGGCGCGATCAAATCGCGCAAATTTCTGATGAACTTTTAGAAAAAATAGAAAAAGTTAGTTTTTCTCGTGCTCAAAAAATTGTTGAAAATTATATTGAAAAAGATTCAAAAAAAGAATATAAAAAAAGGTAATGCATTCTGAAATGCAGGCGCTTGAGAAGTCATGGAGAGCAGTCGAAAAAAAGTATTTTGAAGTTCTTTCGAAGATCACACAGAAACCCATTTTCACTAAAAAATTCAGTTGTTATTTTACCACTGGATTTGTATGTCCATATGATGAAGAAGAGTCTTGGTTCATGGTCTCTATGTGGCATAGTGTCCCTTTTTCAATAACAACAATTTGCCACGAGATAATGCACTTACAGTTTTTAAAATATTACAAAAATTATTTAAAAAAACAGGGGTTAAAAAATGATCAAATCGAAGATTTAAAAGAATCTTTGACGTTTTTGCTAAACCAGCCGGAATTTGATAGTATTATTTTATCTCAAGATAATGGATATCCCGAACATAAGGAATTGCGAAAAAAATTAAAAAGGATTTGGTTGAAAAATAAGGATTTTCAAAAATTAATAGATGAAGCAATCGTTTTATACTTAAAATCTGGGAAATTAAAAACACATAATAAGTTGTAAATCCAGCGTCTTACTTAGAGGGAAAATGGTTGTAAGTCAAATTCGACGTCGTGGCAGTTTGACCTCGCATTCACCATCCACCAAGTTCGAACGTCGTTCACGATGTCCCGCCAAATTCAAAAAGAATTTTAGTCTCTCTCCAAAATAAAATCTCTAAACTTCAAAAGAGCAATTTTTCGCAACAATATTTAGTCCTGTAATCGCCTTCACTTCCTCGATTTTACCTGTGTTACTGGTGATGAAAATTATTTTTCATGGTATTCTAACTGATTAATTTTCTACTTGCTAAAATCATAGAAATCAGGATAAAATTTGAATAAAATCGCCATTTATATTTGGAATAAAAAATTATTTTCCATGCTCCATGAGACTAGAGTAAATTTGAATCATCTTCTTGAAGATCTTCGCGATTCTTATCTTTCTCCATTGGAAGAGGTAATTGTGACTGAGTTGGTTGCCAACGCGCTTGATAGTAGGGCTACAACTATACATTTTACCACGAATGTTGAGCAAAAATTTTTGTGTTGCACTGATAATGGAAATGGCATGCGACGCCAGCAATTGAAAGACTACCACAACATTGCATCTTCAAAAAAATCTAAAGGAACCGGCATTGGATTTGCGGGAGTGGGAGCTAAATTATCTTTATTGGTCGCTGAAAAAGTTGTGACCGAAAGCAAAGGGGGACGTGGAACTCGCTCTGCAACGCAGTGGCAAATGACAAGTCCTTATCGTGCTCCGTGGAAGTTTATTCCGTTTAGTGGCAAAGTTCCCACATCCAAGGGGACATCCATTTTAATATATTTTTCCGGCGCAAACTCTCAATTGCTTGAAGCCGAATTCATTAAAAGAACGATAATAAAACATTTCTACCCTTTGTTATCAGAAAAATTCTTTAAAAATATATTAAAATATTTTTACAAAAAAACCATCAGTTTTTATGTTAACAATGAAAGAATAAGCTTGCCCGAGGAAGATCAGGAAGAGCTTCAACACTGGTTCTACTTATCTTTGGGTAAATCCAGACGGGCAATTGGCATTGGTTTTTTGGTAAAAACGGGAGTTGAGCCTGGTTGGTTGCAAAAAATTCTTGGTCAATCAGAAACAGTAGCTTCACTACCTGCGGGTCTTTGGATATCCACTTTTGGAAAGGTAATAAAAGGTGGTTGGGACTGGTTAGGAATCCTTCCCAAAAATGCTAATAACTTGGTTGGTTTGGTTGAAATTCCCGCACTTTCCGAGATTTTAACAACTAATAAAAATGGATTTTTATCCGACGCAAACAGTTTAAAAAAATATTACAAATATAGAAAAGCGGTTCAAGAGGCTATTTTACCCGTGTTACGAAAATTGGGAGAGGATCAATCACCAACACCGATCTTTTCGGAAAAACTTATCAAACCTTTAAACGAAACGATTACAGGAGCGCTAAATCGATTAATTGATGATTTTCCCGAGCTGGAAAGTCTGGTGGGATCATTTAATAAACAAGTTTTTGGTGATAACAAAGAAGCTGTTGATGAAAACAAAGAACCTGTTTCTATCAATGTATCCGTTGAGGACAAAAAAGCGCAAAAATCCAAAGACGATCAAAAAATCAGAAAATCACTCCCTTTTGGTGACGATAATAAAACAAAAGGAGGGCTTGTCAAAATCAAATCCGCTCGATTTAAATTAGTTTTGGCAGATATCAAAGACACTCAGGAATTGCCTTTGGGTAGGATTGTCGAAGATACTTTAACGATTAACACCGCCCATCCAGTCTGGCAAAAAGCCAAGGAAAAAAGGCAAGAGGAATACCACATTCTCGTTACTGTAGCCTCTGTGCTTTCTCAATTTTTAGAAAGCGAAAAGAGTCCTCAAGATTTCCTAAATCGTTTATTAACTGTCTGGGCTACCGAAATCGAAGAAGATAAAAGAGGAAGACTTTTCTAGTGCTTTTGAAGTTCATTATATTGAAGTGACGTTTTACAAAATTTATTAAGAAAAACCTTTTAAAAAACATAAGAATATGGTAGAAATAAGCTGAGAAAGTAAATTGAACCCATGACTAAGGAAATCGTAAGAGAAAAAATTTTGGAAGCAATTGAAAAAGATCCCCACAAAAAATACATAAGAAAAGTATCTATTTTCGGATCCTATGCTTGTGGAAGACCTTCAAAGGGGAGCGATGTTGATGTGTTGATTGAATTCACACCCAAAGCTAAAATTGGTCTTTTTGAATTGTTTGATATACAGGAAAATATGAAGAAACGCGTAGGAAGAAAGGTTGATTTGGTGACTCGAGGAGGACTTGATAAATATATTAAAGAAGAAATACTCGCTAATGCCCAAGAAATCTATCAAAAGAGATAAACTTCACCTCCTTCATGTTAGAGATGCTATCGACAAAATCGAACACTATGTTAACCTTGGAAAACAAAAACATTTGCAAAGTGATGAGCTAATTTTCGATGCAGTAGCAATGCAATTTTGTGTTATAGCTCTGGCTTTGAAGAATTTAAGTGATAGTTTTAGAAACAAAAATCCCGAGATACCTTACAAAAAAATCATCGGTATGAGAAATATTATTTCCCACGAATATCACAAAGTTCAAAAATCAATCATCTGGAAAACTTGCAAAGAAGACTTGCCTACACTAAAGCATATAGTCATTGAGTCCCTGAAAAACTCAATTAGTAAATAATTATGTTTATCAGGTCATAGCCAAAGCCGTTTTTTCCTGGGGAAATTCGCTGTTTTTTCTATGGTATATTTCAACTAATAAAAGAAATTCTTGAATTATATTCTCTAAAAAACTAAATGAAAAAGTTAATTTCTTTCGTTCTAATAGTCGCAGTGGTTGTTGGTGTTGGCTTGTTTTTTATTAACAGAAGCAGAGTTGACTTGTTTAAGTTGAAAAATAATAATTTTAAAAATACTACCATGCAGATCACTTCTCCTGCTTTCCAAAACGAAGGCGATATACCAGCAAAGTATACGTGCAAAGGAGAGGGAATTAATCCACCTCTTCAGTTTTCTAGTGTTCCCCAAGGAACTGTCTCTTTAGTCCTCGTAGTCGATGATCCTGACGCTCCCTCCGGAACTTGGACTCATTGGACACTCTGGAACATCGATCCAAGCGTTTCAGAGATAGCAGAAAATTCAATTCCAAAAGGTGCGGTTGAAGGAACCACCAGCGCTGGCACCAAGGGCTACCACGGTCCTTGTCCACCTTCCGGAACGCATCGATATTTTTTTAAGCTTTATGCTCTCGACACAAAGCTTCAGCTTGATTCAAATGCAAAAGTTGAAGACCTAAGCAACACTATTCAAGACCACATTCTAGCTCAAGCTGAATTGATGGAAAGGTTTGGAAATTAATTTCCGAAATATATTTAAGCCATCTGTTTTAGAATTTAAAAAGCCATCCGTATTTTCCGAATGGCTTATGTTGTTTTTCAACATGATAGAGGCATTTGCACCTGCGCTTTTATTTCCAGGAGCTCAGGTTTTTCAATGTCCATAAGGTTCTGATCAAAACAGTGAAAAGTGGCTTTGCAATCGTTTTCTAAAAAACAGTCAAAAAGAGAGGGATCCATTACCTTGATTTCAAAAGGAGAAAAAACTACTACATCCACTCGCTTAAGGCCTTTTTCCAAAAACTTTCTTGCCTTCAACAGACCGACGTGATCAGCAATAGGGAAATCACCTGCTTCCATAGAAAATCCACCCTCATTTATGGAAAACCCACTCTTAGTTTTTAAGTCCTTAATTTTTTTTAGGTAGATATAGGCACTTTCTCCGTTCTTTTTCAACCATCCACTAAACCAAATCAACTTTTCAATGGCTGACCTCGAAAAGAAAAATTTAACTTGAGGCGTTTCTTCCTCTCCAGGAAGGAAAAAACGAACTCTGAAAATGTGAGGACGAAAAATCAGTGATCTCTCTTTCAGGTACTGGTGTAGAAATCTTGACTTGTAACCAGCAGTTTGATTAGTGTTTTAGATATAATTCAGGTATATTGTTTTTTAGAAAAAAAAGGTAACCCTTT
>JAJXZR010000022.1 GCA_021779915.1 bacterium | reverse complement strand
TAAAATTAACTAATCATTTTAATTCCAGCTTAACATGGGAAATATAAAATTTTGATAAATTTTAAATAAAACGAAAATCAAGAGGCCGATTATTTTTCAATCTCTATCCCCAAAACCCCCCATTTCATCTCATCTCCTTTGGAATAAAATTGCCGAATTTCTTCCAGTAATTCCTTTATGTTCTTACTATTCAAAACCCCAGCCGGTTTAGTTGTTTAATTAAAGTATCTTCCAGTTTTTGTTCGGATTGATGGGACATAAGTTTATCTAAAAGTTTAACTAAAAGTCCATCTAAAATAAAATATTTTAGTTAAACACCTTCCACTCTTTTTTATCCCTCGGTTTTATTTTTTTGTCCCTTTGTAATTTTTTTATTAGAGGAGTTCAAGGAAATATTTTGGGACTTTTTTGATGATATAAAATTGTGGCTTGAAACAATTGATCTACCCAACTCTTTTTCCAATTCCTGTCTAGCATTTCCAGCTATTTTACCACCTATTTTGGCATCCAATTTTAGTTTTGGCACTCCCTTTGAATCTTTCACGCGATGAATTTCGGTGGTTGACTTTTCTCCGAGCATGGTAAAAATCAGTTCAAAATCATCCATATGATCACGTAAATTTTGCCTTTCAAGTCCTTTTAAGTCTTTGTATTCGCTCGGTGTAATTCCAAAAGTCGCTTTGGAAATTTCTGCTGTTAAAATTTCATAATCTCTATACTCTTCGGCTCCTCTTTTCTGCCATTCATCCGTCAGTTCTTCGCGAATAGCAATTCCTCGCATTCGCTTCTCGATCCAGTCTTCAGGATACCCTTTTAATTTATAAAGCAACCTTGTTCTTTTGGCTACCAGTTCAGGATTCTCAATTTCCTGTACGCGTTCATAACCTACTTTGGCCAACCATCGTTTAAACGGCTCGGCTTTATGTGATGGGATAGATTGGACTATACGAAAAATACCCTCAGTATCAGCGCAATCAGTTTCACGCATTTTACCGTCAGATGCCAATAATTTCAACCGGTGACAATTTGTCACCACTTCACTCCCCTCGTCTCTTAACCTTTGAGATAACTTATTCCAATACTTTCTGGCAGTGTAGTTGTCTGGTTGATCAGTAAGAACTTGCACTACATCAGTAACCGAAAACCACCATTCATTTTGGTGTATAGCTCTTCTAATCTTTCTGCCTTTGAACAAGGAAATTTTGGTTTTTTTCATGATTTTTGAGATTAAATTAATTATTCTAATCTCAACTTAACATGGGAAATATAAAATTTTGATAAATTGCCGAATTTCTTCCAGTAATTCTTTTATATTCTTACCACTCAAATATCTCTACAACGCTCTTTATAGCCTTCTTTATTTTATCAACAACACTTCTTCGCTTCATAATGCCTGGTTGTTGTGGTTCCGGTATTGAATCAATAATGTCTTGATCATGTGGCAATCTGTTCTCGTATAAGTATCTACCTACTAATTTTTCGAGTTCTTCAACGGGAATTTTCTCTTTTTTGGCAATTTCTTTCAAAATTTCAGATCGCTCACTTGTCCAAAATTCGCCAAAAGCTTTTTCGACGTTTTCAGCCTTAGGAATTTTTGGTAAATTCTCTTCGATAAATTTCTTAATCAAATCCTTTTTTTTGCGAAGCTTCACATCTCTGTCGAAGATTCTTAGGATTTCTTCAGTCTTCTTCTCTCTAAGAGCGTCTGAAGTGATATTTTTTAGTCCGGCAATCAGGAGGATTATATAGTCAAAGTTTATTATATCCCGGACAGTAAGTTCCAGCTCAAAATCAATCTGGTCTAAAATTGATTCGACTCCAACTTCGTTATTTTTACGCTCTTCGTAAATATCCAAATACTTGCTCTGATAATCATAAAATTCTTGTTCTGTAATTTCTAAATTATCAAAAGAAAACTCCGCAAAAGTTTCAAGGGATGATTTGATGCGGAGTAAATCGCGAAAGTTCTTTACAAATTCAGCCTTTTCTTCTTCGCCTTTTAGTAAGTCAACGGATGAAACTGTCGGAACTTTTTCGCGCAACTTAACCAATTTAATTTCAAATTCTTTTTTTTGTTTCTCGAAAGGTTTTTTAAAGACTATTTCCTTGGCATTTTCATCACCAAAAAGGGCTAGGGCTTTGTCAGTTGCTTCTTTTAAGTTTCGAAAAGAAACGATATTCCCATGTGGCTTGTCAGAATTAAGCAGTCTGTTTGTTCTTGAATAAGCCTGGATTAACCCGTGATATCTCAAATTTTTGTCAACATACAAAGTGTTTAGTCGCGGACTGTCAAACCCGGTCAAAAACATATTAACCACAAGTACTAAATCGACTTCTTTATTTTTAATTCGTTTTTGCAAATCCCTGTAATAATCATAAAAACGTTCAGTTGAGAAGTTCGTAGAATATTGTTTGTTATAATCTTTGATGCAATTCTCCAGAAAATCACGTGAAGGCTGATTAATTTCTGATCCACAAGAGGCGAATACATCAAAATCGAGCATGTCAGAACTTTCATCCTCATTCGCTTTATAGGTAAAAATGGTGGCAAGAGTAAAATTTTTGGGATTTTTGTTTTTAAACAAGGTGTAATATTTTTTCAAAACCTCAATGTTTGTCACGGCAAACAAAGCATTAAATTTGCCATTTTTAGTTTTCCTTTTCCAATCGAATAAAATATATTCAGCGATTTTATTTAAGCGATCATCACTTTCAAGGACTTCTCTGGTGTCAATCCCCTCCACCAAAGTTTCGGCAAATATGTCAGCGTTCAAAGTATCTGGATCTCTTTGCTTATATTTCCCCACATACTCAACCGCAAAACCAAGCACGTTATCATCGGAAATGGCGTTAGTAATGATGTATTTATGTAAACAATTACCAAAAACATCAGCAGTTGTCACTCCTCCAACATTATTTTCAGCAAAAATCGGCGTTACGGTAAAACCAAAAAGTTGAGCTTTTTGGAAAAATCCTTTGATTCGGGCGTGAGTCTGACCAAATTGACTACGATGACATTCATCAAAAATAATTATCACTTTTTCATTGGCAAGATATTTGAAGCGCTCTAAATAATTTCCTCGCCCAGTAGCAATATCCAGTTTTTGAATTGTGGTTACAATCAGTTTTCGATTTTTGTCTTCAAGTTGCTTCACCAAATTACGAGTGTTGTTTGTTCCATCCACCGATCCAGCAGAAAATGAATTAAACTCCTTTGTGGTTTGAATATCCAAATCTTTTCTATCCACCACAAAAATAACTTTTTTAACTTCAGTCATCTGAGAAAGAACCTGACTAGCTTTATACGATGTCAAAGTTTTTCCTGATCCAGTTGTATGCCAAATGTAACCGTTCTTGTTTGACTTGCGTACTCGATTTTCAATGGCTCTCACGGCGTAGTATTGATAAGGGCGAAGTGTCATCGGAATTTGCATCGATTCTGCCAACACAATATATTCCGCTATCATTTCCGACACCTTACATTTTTCAAGAAACACATCGGCAAACTCTTCCAATCGAGTAATTTTTTTATTTTTCTCGTCAGTCCAATAAAATGTCTGCTCAAAAGATTGTCTCGGATTGTTGGAAAAATATTTTGTATTGACTCCGTTTGAAATAACAAAAATCTGCACATATTCAAAAAGCGTACCCGTAAAAGAATGCCTATGATAACGTTGAATCTGATTAAACGCCTCCTTCATTTCCACACCCCTCCGTTTGAGTTCAATCTGCACCAGAGGCAAACCATTAATAAGCAGAGTGACATCATAGCGATTTTCATATCTCCCACTTTGTGTGATCTGCCTAGTCACTTGGTACTCATTTTTGCACCACTGATCAATGTTAAAAAACCGTACGAAAAAATCACTTTCATCATCTCTTCTCAGTAAAAATCTATCTCGCAAAGTCTTAGCCTTCCAAAATCGATCCCCCCTCCCAAGATGATTTAAAACTCTTGCAAATTCTTCATCGGAAAAAGTGATGCGGTTGAACTTCTCCAATTGTTTTCGCAAATTTAAAATCATAGCGTCCTGATCCACGATTTCAACTGACAAAAACCCCAATCGGTTTAGTTGCTTAATTAAAGTATCTTCAAGCTTTTGTTCGGATTGATGGGGCATAAGTTTATCTAAAAGTTTTTAAATATAAATCACATCTCTTGATAATTTTAAATTCCGTGCTATATTGCCCATAAGCTTTACAGTGTAAAGCTGTCGGTATTTCTGAAGGGTTGTTGACCCAAAAATAACAGCTCTTCTCCCGCAAGGGACATTACAATTTGCTTTTTATCTCCCGAAGTGTTATTTCCCTACACTTCTTTTTTTTGTTTCAAGTACATCTTATAGCAAATATAAAATTTTGTGAGAATAAAGCATCAGAGTTCGGCTTTCTAGGATTTTCTCTTTTTACCTTTATTAGCTAACTTGACCGCACTACTGGCAAACGCATCAAAATCTGCATCTGCTTTATTTGGCTTTTTTAAGCTTTTTTGGTAAAAAATATCATATTCTTTCTCTGCCAATTCTTTTGCTAACGCATGCGATATTCTCCCAGCATCTTCCAAAATATTTTTATTGTTGATTTGTAAAAACCCATGAAGCTTGTCTATCCAGTCCTTCATCCGCATGGGGATTCTTTGAAGTGCTTGTCCTTCGGCGAATACGAGATACTGTTCAACAAGATTGTTTAAAACAAGAAGCTCTTGCTCGTTTAAATAATTTTTAGCAATTGTCATTTCCTCTTTTGTCGGCTTGGTTCCTCGAAAGTTTTTCAAACCGGCATTTGGCTTCCGACCATCTACCCTGCTTGCGATTATCTCAGCCGCCGTTTTTCCGGTAATGGCATAATGAATTTTGTTTTGGACTGTTTTGAAAAAAATAATACTCTGCTCGTCTGTCGGATCATAATCAACGCTTGTGGCGTAAATATCAGTGATTTTTTTATAAAATCTTTTTTCCGAAGCACGAATATCTGCAATTCTTCGGATTAATTCTTCAAAATAGTCGAAGGGCAAATCAGGATTTTTTAAGCGATCATCATCCAAAATAAAACCTTTAACGATGTACTCACGCAAACGAGCCGTGGCCCACTGTCGAAAAGCAGTAGCAATAC
The DNA here is from genome assembly GCA_021779915.1 of bacterium. Taxonomy (GTDB): domain Bacteria; phylum Patescibacteriota; class Minisyncoccia; order CAIUEV01; family CAIUEV01; genus JAJXZR01. The sequence goes on along the minus strand of JAJXZR010000022.1, from coordinate 21,884 downwards.
TACTCTTAACACGATAACCAACAGAAATAATAAGATCCAAATTATAATATTCAATATTGCGAGAAACCTCTCTGTTGCCTTCTTTTTGAACTGTTCGGAATTTCCGAACAGTTGTTTGGGGAGTTAACTCTTTCTCTGTGTAGATATTTTTTATATGCTCACTTATGTTAGCCTTGCTTGACTGAAAAAGCTCTACTAAAGCATTTTGAGTGAGCCAAACGGTTTCGTCTTCAAAACGAACATCTATCTTTGTTTGTCCGTCTTCGGTTTTATAAATAATAATTTGCGATTTTTGATTATCTTTTTTCATAGATTTTTGAGATTAAATTAATTATTCTAATCTCAGGTTAACATAACAAATATAAATTTTTGATAAAAAGAAAATAAAACGAAAATCAAGGGGTTGGTTTGTTGAGGTTTTTAAGTTTTTGTCCGGGTTAGTAAAGCATGACTAAACCTTCAAATTCTTATCTGGAACAACAACAGCACCATATTTTTTTACTAAACTAATAACAAAGCTTATTTTTCTTTCAAAGTCCTCTTTATTAGTGTTGAAATCCTCGACCCATTCTCTTATTCTAAGTAGATTGGCGGATTTAATTAATTCATACAAGTCCTCTGGGGAGATAAACACAATGTGTGCATTTTTGTTTTTTTCCAATAAATTTTCTAGTTTCCGAGCTTTTTCATTTAAAATATTTGGTATTATGGATAATCCGCCGGAAGAAAGCGAGAAAAAATGAGTTAATGTATTCCTAAGACTTCTTATTTTTTCAAAATCTATTTTAGATAATCTCGATTTGTTATTTTTGTAGTAATTATTTTTCTCGGTCAGTAAAAATGAGTTGATAAATTTTTTTAAATTCTTATTTCCCTTGTTGCCCATAGTATTTTTTCTCATCTTATCTTCGTCATCCAGCTCTTTCTCGTAGGCAGTGTGTAAACAATATAAAACCTCAAGGCTTGCAAATAAAACTATCATCTGTGATCTGACTGGTGGATAAAATTTAAAATTTTTTGCAATAGATTTAGGATTTTCTTTCAAACTATATTTGAATTCTATATTATTTTCTTTTAACTTTTTAGCAAGAAATCCAACCAGATTAATAGTCTCTAAATATTGTTTTCTAATTTTTTCAAGCTTTTCTTGAAAACCTAAAATACTTTCAATTTCTTTTTCAATCTCCATTAAAAAGTGCATGACAGGAAAAATATCTGGAGATATAAAAATTTTTTCTCCATCAAACACAATATGAGTACTTTTTCGTTGTTCTGGTTGATATTCCATAAAATCAATTTCGTTTAAAAATTTGATCTATTTTAGTCTCTTTAATCTTTAATATTCATAATCTTTAAACAAACAACCCCTGCATCAAGCCTTTTTTCCACTGTTCGGCCCCCGCAAGTTGTTGTTGTTTTAAATTTATTAAATTATCAATCGAAGTCAAGAAATTCGAAATTTTTTGTTGTTCTAAAATTGATGGAATTTTTACTTTAATTTTCTCAATCGTGGCTTTTGAGAGACTTGGAACGCCAGAGGCTTCATTATATTTTAGCCAGTTAATTTGTTGGAATATTAAACTTATAAATTTGGGGATAACATTTTTGAAATTATAAGTATAGAATAATGTGTCCACCGTCCAAAATTTTCCATTGTAATAAAAAGGTTTGTTAATAGTTCCTTTTCTACCGATTAAAACTGATTCTCCATCATAAAGTGCCTTGTCAACTGATAGCATATAACCGCCAGTACCAAACACTGGAACATCTCCAACTTTAAGATGTTTGTAGTTTTTTCCGTTTCCAATTTCTAATATTTCTCCCAACCTCTTCTCCTCCCAGTTCCCCGCCGTAGCCTTAGCGAAGGAGGGCTCCGGAAAATCTTTCCCATTCTTATCTTTAAATCGAACCTCTCGCGAGAATATTCTTTGCATTATTCCCTTTTTGTAAGATTCCAAAAACTCTCTTTGTGCTCTCAAATTCAAAATCCACTCATCCACCGACCCCAAAAAATCAGCAATTTTTTGTTGCTCGGGGAGAGAGGGAAGATTAATTTTGATTTTTCTGATTCCATCAATGGTAAGTGCTTTTTGAGTCGAGCCGATAACTCCCTTTAATAAATTTTTACGATTAAAATCAAGAGATATTTCAAGAAAATCCGAATTTACTCTTAGATTTCTTAGCCAGATTAAATTTCCGTCTTTAAAATAAAAATCGTATCCAATATTAACTTTGTAAATATTCCCAAGAGTGCCCACAGAAGTTATTAAAATATCACCTTTTTTTGGAGCACCAAACTTATTTTTAAATTCAATAAATTTTGATTTTTTAATATATAAAACCTCCGAATTTTTTATACCCTTTTTAAGTTCACTTATTTCCTTCCCTCTAAAAAATGGGATACCCTCTCTTACATAATCAGACAAATAGACCCTTTTACTTGAAGTGACTTCTGCAATTTCTCCCAAGTTCTTCTTTTTCCACTTACCAGAAAATCCCGGAAAACGTAGTCTTGGGATTTTTTTAATTTCGATTAAATTATTCATACATTCATAAAAAATTATTTTACACCAAACAAAGTGAGTATCTCTTCCCTGCGTACATTATGTCCTCTTTCTTTTGCTACTTTTTGAATCAAATTTACAATAATTTCCTCTCCTGGTTTACCTTTTTTTAAGTTTAAATACAGATTTTCTGTTAAATGTTTTATCTCTTTATTATCATAAAATAAATTCAATGAATTTAATGCGCTCAAAAATTGTGGAGATTGTAATTTATCTCTGTAGGCAATTAGTTTTTCCAATATCTCGTCCTTTTTCTTCTCCTTGTAGTTTCTGGCTCTAAGTTTTTCAGATAGATATACTGCAAGTATAGGTGAGACTATTATCGCCAATATATTTAAAATAGTAACCATATTTTCTTCTATAAAAGTTATATAGATTGAATCAATCATGAAATAGTATTTAAAACGGTTTACTAATTTTTAACTCTTCACAAAACCCCGCAATCTTCTTCCGTAACTCAATTTCTTTGGAATTAAATTTTTTCAAATTTTCCGCCACTTTCTCAATATCAATCAGCTCTTCTTCTTCAAACGTATCCACGTAACGAGGAATATTCAGATTGAATTCGTTTTCTCTGATCTCAGAAAGAGAGGCTTTGTGGGAGTATTTTTCGATTTCTTGGCGGGTTTTGTAGGTTTTGAAAATCTTGGCGATGTTTTCGTCAGTGAGCTTGTTTTGATTTTTTTCTTTGGCAAATTCTTTGGAGGCATCAATGAAGAGAATGTCTTCGTCGTCTTTTCGGCATTTTTTGAAGACTAGGATTGTGGCTGGAATTGAGGTTCCGTAGAAGAGATTAGAGGGGAGGCCGATGACGGCATCCAAATAGTTTTGTCTTTCGATGATGTATTTCCTGATTTCCCCCTCGGCGCCGGAGCGGAAGAGGGCTCCGTGGGGGAGAACGATGGCCATGGTTCCGCTTTCGGCAAGATGGTGAAGCATGTGAGTGACAAAAGCATAATCGGCGGCGCTTTTGGGGGCGAGTCGGCCGTATTGGGAGAAGCGGTCGTCGTGAACCAGTTGGGGGTCATCTTGGCCTTTCCATTTGGCGGAAAAAGGCGGATTGGCAACGATGGCTTCGGCTTGGAGGTCAGGGTGCATGTCTTCTGTTAGAGTGTCTCCTTGGCGAATGGAAAAATGGTCAAAGTGTACTCCGTGAAGAATCATATTCATTCGTGCCAAGTTGAAAGTGGTGGGATTGAGTTCTTGTCCATAATAAGAAACCACTTCGACATAATCTTTGAGGCGCAGAAGGAGTGAGCCGGAACCGCAAGTTGGGTCAAATACTGAACGAATGTGCTTTTTATCGCAAGATACAATTTGAGCAAGCAATCTTGAAACTTGGGAAGGAGTGTAAAATTCCCCGCCTTTTTTGCCGGCACCGGCAGCAAATTCCCCAATCAAATATTCATAGGCATCTCCCAATAAATCGCTTTTGGTGTCTTCCAGTTTGAAATCAATGCCACTTAACAAGGTAAGAACTTCAATAATAACTTCGTTTTTTTGGTTTTCTCGAGAACCAAGTTTGGTGGAAGCCAAATCAACATCATCAAAAAGGCCCTTGAAATCATCTTCGCTGGCCGTTCCCATTGAAGTCTGTTCGATGGTATTTAGAACACTTTTCAAATCTTCAAGAATGAAAGTTGTCTGGTTTTTAATCGCTCCTTTCCCTTTTTTCACAAGATAGGAAAAAAGTTCCGTTGGTTTCAAAAAAAACCCCAAATGACCGATGCAGGCATGTTTTATTTCCTTTATAATCGCTTTTCCTTCTTCAGTTTTCTCTTTTATTTCTTCAAATTTAAAACCTTCCCGAGCCAAAAGTTTTTCATTCACATAACGCTCAAGTTTTTCCGAAAGATATTTATAAAAAATAAAACCCAAAATATAATTTTTATATTCATCAGCATTCATCTTGCCACGAAGCACATTCGCCACGCTCCACAACTGTTTTTCTAGGAGTCTTTTTTGTTCTTCAGACATATTTTTTTGATTATTTTCTTACTTTAATTATCCCCAATCATACTTATCTCAATCGATTTTGTAAACACACAATTTTTCTCCAATCACCCCCCAACCTTCATCTCAAGGATCCGATCTACTCGAAAGACCCTTTCTTCTCGCCGAAGTAGACAGAAGGCTTCGATTCCGAGGTATTTTACTCCTTGGTATTCCATTTCCCCGACTCTCCTCGGGTGGATTTTTCTTTGGGATTTGGTGTCGTTGGCACGGAGGTAGGTGATTTCAAGAGGGGTTTTGTTTTTGATGGCTTCTTTAATGATTCGAGTTTTTTCTTCCAAGGAAAAATTTTCTTCGGAGAGATTGTATTGATAGCCGGTGATGAATTTTACTACGCGGTAGTCCATAAAAATGTGCTTTTTTTGGATGGGTTTTTTGAGGATGATACCTTCGAAGCTGGTGCAGCGACTGAGGGCTACGTAGATTTGGCCGTGGGAAAACGTGCCAGAGCCGATGTCAATGATGACTTTGTCGAAGGTTTTCCCTTGGCTTTTGTGAATGGTAATGGCCCAAGCTAGTTTCAAAGGATATTGAGTGAAAGAACCGACTATCTTGGATTTAATTTTTTTTGCCTCTGCATCATAGGAATAATTAAAAATTTCCCAAGTGTGAGGCTCCACTTCCACGGTTTTTCCGTTATTAAGAAGAGCGCGGATAATCCTTTCCTGCTTGTCTATTGAGATTATTTTTCCAATACTTCCGTTGACCCAGCGACCGAGCGGATCGTTGTTAAGAAGCATGATTTGAGAATCGATTTTTAAAAGCAAATCCTTCGCAGTCGGTAGATATTTTGAATCGAAGTTGCCGGAGATGTTTCCTTGGAGAAAATAAAGTTTGCCTGCTTTTTTCTCTATTTTTTCTTGATTGATTGTTTCGGCCATGCTGTTGGTAGTGGTGAGATAGACGTAAAAATCCTCATCATTACTCTGGAAAGCGAGATCGAGTTTGGCGTTCAGTTTTTCCAAACCTTCCGGAAGGATGGAGTTGTTTCTGATGGAATTCAATAAATCGATGAATTCGGAATCTTTTTGTCGGTAAATCTTGTTGAGTTCCAGAAGCTCCATTTTGAAATTTTCAAACACTTTGGCACTGAAAAAATAGGGGCTTTGATAATCGGTGCGAAAGAGGATCCTTTCTTCTCCTGTGACAACTGGAGGAAGTTGATAAAGATCCCCGATAAAAATCATTTGAGTTCCTCCAAAGGGAAGTTCTTTGGTTTTTCCGTTAAGGCGCATAAATTTGTCGACACAATCCAAAAGATCCGCTCTCACCATGGATATTTCGTCAATGACAATGGCATCCAGTTTGGAATAAATGTTTTTTTTGTCATCTTTCGGATATTTTCTTTGAACGCCGGAAAGGGAAATATTCGGCTTGAAACCAAAAAAAGAGTGAATTGTCTGCCCTTTTACATTGATAGCGGCCACTCCGGTTGGCGCCAACACCACGATTTTCTTTTTAGTGTTGTTTCTGAAATAGTCGAGCAATGTGGATTTCCCCGTTCCCGCTTTGCCGGTCACAAAAACGTTGGAAGTTTTTTCCATTAATTCCAGAGCTTTTTTGAACTGCTGATTGAGTTCGATTTTTTTCTTCATTTAGTGAGTAAAAATTCCTCCAACGCTTCTTTATAAGATCGAAGTTGGGGAAGTTTGGTATTGATAAGAACTGAGTATTTTGGTCTTTTAGCAACTCTCGGAAATTCCGAGGAGGAAACCGGAACCAATTTCATTTTTTTTCCCAAAATCTCAAAAAGGGTTTGAGCACATCCATACCAAGTACAAGGGTCTTGATTAGTGAGATGGTAAATTCCGGTTGGGTAGTTTCCAAGAAGCAGAAACTTTGTCGCTTGAGATAGATCCTTGGTATAAGTGAAGCAACTCATTTCTTCGTCAACAACTTTGAGTTCTGGTAATTTTAAGGACAAATCCTGCATCAAAGAAATGAAACTTTTTTTCACATTTTCCCCTTCTCCTTCCTTGCCAAACAGCTTTGAGGTGCGAATAATATAACAATCTCCTCCAACCGCCTGCACCATTTTTTCTCCTTCTGTCTTGCTTTGCCCGTATTTGTTGATTGGGGAAGTCGGATCATCTTCTTTATAGCCTTCTTTCTTCTCACCACTGAAAACATAATCGCTGGTATAAGTAGCAAAAATTGCTCCCACTTCTTTGGAAACCTCTGCCAAATATTTTGGTCCGAGCGCATTCACTTTATAAGCCATCGCATACCCTTCTTCGCTCTCTGCTTTGTCAACCGCATTATAGGCAGCCGAATTTATGACAATATCCGGATCTTCTTGCTTTATTTTTTCAAAAACCATTTCTCGGTTGGTAATGTCGATTTCTGCCATATCCCAAGCCAACACTTCGCAATCAGTTTTAAACTCCTCGACTAAATATTGTCCCAACATCCCTTTGGCACCGACAATTAAGACTTTATAAGGCATAGGATAAGTTAAAAAGTTTAGAAAGTTAGGAAAGTTTAGAAAGCATTTTTTTAATTACGAATGACAAATGACAAATTATTAATGACAAAAATTCAAACCAAGTAAAATTGAAAACTATATGTCATCCCGGGCTTGACCCGGGATCCAGGATATATTATTAAATTGATATAATGTTCTTTGATGTGTCTTTTTAAGAAAATAGAATACAAGAGAGGTCTATTAGTCTAATTATATACGTATTTACTGGATCCCGGGTCAAGCCCGGGATGACACAACGATATTAGAAAATTTTTGTGAATTAAAAAATTGAAAATTTAAGACAACGTCTTTTTAAACTCTTCCTCATCTTTCTTCTTCCAAGGTCCAATCAGTGCTAAATTCAGCCTTTCTTTCTTAAAAAATTCTTGAGCAATTTTTTTGAGATCGGACTTCTGTACTCTTTTTATGAGGTTTATTTCTTTGGAAAAGGGGATGAATTCTCCTTGTGAAGCAATCTCGCTACCGAGCAGAAATGCGATGTCGTCACTGGTTTCTCTTTGGAGAAGCATTCCTCCGATCACCTGATCTTTGGCTTTTTTAATTTCTTCTTCGGAAAATTGTCCTTTCTCCATCTTGGAAAAAAGTTTGATGATTTCTTGGATGGCTAAATCCAATTTGCTGTTGTTTACTCCGGCGTTAACTGCTAAATAGCCAGCATCCTGGTAAAGGTGCATCCCGCTGTTGACATAATAAGCCAAACCTCTCTTTTCTCTGATTTCGGAAAAAGCCCAAGAGCTCATTCCCCCGCCCAGAATGGTGTTAAGAAGGAGAAGCGGATAACGTCTTTCGTCAAAAAGAGAGAAAGTTTCTGATCCTAATACTAGATGGGTTTGATCGGTCTTTTTATAAACTACTTTAATTCGTGAAGTCGATTTTTTTCTCCCCTTCTCTAATTTATTGTTTTTTTCCACTTGATTTTTAGGAAGCGAAGAAAAGAATTTTTTTAAGTTTTCGAAGGATTTATTTCCACTATTTTTCTTTCCGATGACTTTTTCCAAATTTCCAGCCATTACAAAAACTGCATTGGAAGGGTGATAGAAACGGTTATAATAATTTTTAAGATCCTTTGCGGACATTTTTCCCAGAGTTTTTTCGGTTCCGATAATATTTCTTCCGAGGGTTGTTCCAGAGAGAAGCAAATCTTCAAAATAGTCTCCCACTTGACGGGCAGGAGTGTCATTGTACATATTGATTTCTTCGAGAATTACTCCTCTTTCGGAATTAACATCTTTTTGTTTGATAAAGGGTGTGCTGACGAGGGAACTGAGCCACCTGAGAGCCGTATCACCAAATTCAGCTCCCACCTTAACATAAAATCCAGTATGTTCCTTGGATGTAAAAGCATTGAAAGATCCTCCCAAACTTTCGATAGCCGAAGCGATTTCTTTGGTTTTGGGATAGGTTTTGTTTCCTTTAAAAACCATATGTTCCAAAAAATGAGAAATTCCGCTTTGCTGATCGGTCTCCTGTCTCGATCCCACCTTAAAAATAACAAGAGCGGTCACAGTCGGACTTTTGGGCATATTGGAAACAACCACTTCCATTTTGTCGGAAAATTTTTTACGGTCATATTTGATGTCTTCGATGGGCATGCTAGTTTGTTATTGATATAAAAAATAATTTAAGTAAAGGAAAACTGTACTCACGGGTCAAGCCTGGAATGGCACATAGGACTAATATTATTTAGAAAGATGTGTCTAATTGATATTTCAGTATTATTTAACTACAATACAAAAAAATCGTAAAAGAAACAAAAACGAAAATGGAAGATACAATTCAGGTTATTACCATTGGCTCGGCGACGGAAGACATTTTGGTCTTAGCAAATGAAAGCCAGATCATAAAGGGTCGCAATGCTACTTGTGAGAAACTGTTAGCCTTTGAATATGGAGCGAAAATTCCGGTTGGCAGGATTAAATCTACACTCGGAGGAGCCGGAACCAATGTAGCGGTAGGCCTTAGAAAACTGGGAATTATTGTTGCGCCTTGCGTTGCGGTTGGTAACGACGAAACAGGCGAAAAAATTAGAAACAATCTGATTAAAAAAAAGATTTGCATTGATTTTTTCCAAGAAGTAGGAATTTGCGAAAGTGATAGATCAATTATTTTGGTAGAGCCGGTTGAGCGGGACAGAACCATTTTCTATAATCGTCAAGCGGGGAATCACCTAAAACTTAAGAATATATCCAAGTGGAAAACAGACTGGGTCTTCATTTCTTCCCTGGCGGAGGGTTGGGAAAAAAAACTGAGCCAAATTTTGAAATTGAGGTTGGTAAAAGGAGTGAGAATCGCGTTCAATCCAGGAAAAGCACAGATTGCATCAGGACTGAAATATCTTTCCCCATTTCTTAAGGAAACATCTGTTCTTTTTCTCAATTGGGACGAAGCTTTGGAACTGGTTTTTTCCGACAAACAATTCAAAGAAAAATATGTCTCAAACCCACCCCCAAAAAAAGAGGTATTTAAGTTTTTACATAATATCGGAGCTAGAATTGTCGTTATCACCCTTGGCAAAAAAGGAGCGATTGCAAGTGACAGTTACTACACTTATACATCGCCAGGAGCCACTCCCAAAGTAGTCGAGCTTACCGGAGCGGGAGATGCTTTTGCCAGTGGATTTATGGCTTCTTGGATAAAGGAAGAAGGCAATATGAAAAAAGCTATGGGATGGGGAATGACCAATTCCGGTTCAGTCATTATGTATTTCGGAGCCGAAAAAGGACTTCTTAACGCTTCCGAAGTGGAGAAAAAAGCTAACGAAATTTTTTTGGATGCGATAATAAGAGAAAAAAGATTGGGATAAATGACGAATGCCAAATGACGAATTTTGGTGTCGCCACAAGCGACCTTTAATTGATTGTCGCGAAGCGACTCCTAAATTCGTCATTCGTCATTTTCTAAACAATTATCTCTCCAATCCCGCACACCTTAAGCCCCACGGCATTGGCTTCGTCGGTGTCAATGTGGACTGAACGCTTAAATCCAGCTTGAACACGTACCTCGACTTCGTGAAAAGTGGTTTTTCTTTTATCTCCACAAAGAATAGAGACTACTTGTCCATTTTCAACGCCAAGCTCTTTAGCTTCTTCGGGAGAAATATGAAAGTGTCTTTTAGCTACAATCATTCCTTCTTTTTTTTGGATAACTCCAACGTTTCCAATTGCCCGAAATCCCGGAGTGCCTTCAATGTTTCCGGAAAGCCGAATCGGGATATCCATTTTTAATTTGTGAGAATCGGAAAGAGTAAGTTCTAATTGGGTTTTTGACCTTACATCTCCGACAATTCTTACCCCCTTTAACATTTCTTCATTCACTTCAATATCCACCTTTTCTTCAGCGGCAAAATCACTCCCTTGGGAAAGTTTTTTAAGAGGATTCAACTTATATCCCTTGCCAAACAGAACATCCAGGTCTTCTCTAGAAAGGTGAATATGACGGGCGGAAATTTCAACGGGAACGGTAATATTTTCGTTTTTCATTGATTTGCTTTATTATTTTTTAATCCTAACTATTAAGAATAGTTTAGAGTTAAAAATTAAAAACTTAAAATAACGTGATGCCAAATTGCGTTTAGAAATTTTTTCCAAAGGTGGCTTTTAAAAATTATGATTCTCCAATAGAGAATCCCCTAATTTTTAAAAGCCACCTTTGGAAAAAATTTCTAAACGCAAACAACTATATTTTTTATTTTTCCTAATGAAATTCTCTCTCAACAAAAAGAAAATCATCATCATTTTGGGTCTCATTATGCTGGAAACCTTGGCTTTTCTATTATATCAGCATCGGGATTTCCTACATTTTCAATTGGATCAATCTCGCGATTCTTTGCTTATCAAAGAGGTTTATGAAAAAGGTATTAGTTCTTTACCTCTGCTTGGTCCAAGGGCGGGCGGGAGCTTTTTACGTTTGGGACCTTTCTATTATTATCTTTTGTATTTAACGGTCCTGATTACCAGAAGCACCGATCCTTCAGTTTTCGCTATTCCCGATATTCTTGCTGGGGTTTTATTGGTTCCAGCACTTTATGTGCTACTTAAAAAAATCTTAAATTCTAAATGGTCCCTCATTACTACTTTTCTTGCGGTGAATTCCACTTTTCTTATAACCTATGACCGTTTTAGCTGGAATCCCAATATGATGCCCCTTTTTTCGGCACTCGCAATGTATGCCTTTTTGCGCTATTTTGAAACCAAAAAACAGGGAGAAAAAAAATCAGTCTGGAAATGGGCCGGTATTTTAGGTCTTGTTGTTGGGTTTTTTACTCAGCTTCATTTTGTTGCTTTTGTGGCTCTCCCGATTGTTTTTGGATTGACTTTTGTGGTTTTTATCTTAAAATCTAAATTTGTTGATAAATCGCCTGAAATAACAGTGAAAAAATTTATTTTAGATATTGTTATTTTTCTCGCTGTCTTCACTTTGACTCAGGCACCGATTATTGTCAATGAGGTTAGAACCGGGGGTATAAATACTAAAGAACTTTTCCGGACAGTTGCAAAAAAGCAGGACAAAGACACATCTCACAGTACCAAAGAAAAACTGGTTCAAAATCTTTGGGTGTATCCTAAGGGGTTTTGGATTAGTACGATGGGAAACATCGACATTGATTATCCAACTTGGAGAATCAACCCTATTTTTGACATCCGGTGCGACCTTTTTTGCAGGTCGAATATTTCAACCACTGCCCTGGCATCGATTTATTGGATTTTCCCCATTCTTATTTTCTTTTCAGTTTTTTATAAAAAAACAAGAGAGCTTTTGCAACCAGAAAGAATCAAGCAAAAAACTAAGAATTTATCTCGTAAATGGAATCTTTTAGCGTTAACATTTATTTGGATCATGGTACCTTGGTGGGCCTTTTATTCTCTATCTTTTTCGCTTCGACCCAGATTTTTTCTTTTTTCGGTTGTTCCTTTCTGGATTGTGATTGGAATTTTTCTTCAGGATCTTTCCAAAAAGTCACTAGGGAAATATATTGCCATAACAATAGCCGTTCTTATTTTAGCTTCAAATTATTTCGAAACTTGGAAAAGATTTGATATTCTTCAAAGCGCTTCTAGAGAAATGAGGACGAGCTACCCTAAAGATCTGATGATTTTTCAAGATGAAAGCTATCCTGTAACATTGCGAGAACAAGAAAATATTTCTAACTGGATTAGAGAAAAATATGAGCTGGAAGGGCTTGGAAAAGGAAAAGAGGGGATTTTTATGTGGGCACCGTCTTTTTATTACAGGCCTCTTATTTATTTCTTGGATCAAAAAGAGCTAACAGGCTCTGTTCATTATTTCACCAGCTATCCCTCCTCGGTAAATGGAGATTATTACGCTGTAACTCAAACAGGCAGTCCGCAAGACTTTTTTGGAGGGAAGAAAACCAATCTGTTTACAAAAGACGAAACAAAATCCTTTGGAACTCTTACTGTTTACCACATGTCCCTCACTGATCAAGGAAAAATAGAAGCTACTCAAAGGGAGAAAAAACACATTCGAAGCAAAGAAGAAATACAAAATATTGACGCCAGATGTAGAAAAACTCCAAAACCCACCTGCAGATTCACATGGGGGGACGTGCTGTAGCAAGTTAAAAGTTATAAGTTTAAAGTTTAGGGGTCGCCTCTGGCGACAACCAATTGAGGCGTTGCGAAGCGACACTATATTTTTGAATTTGTAACTTACAATTTTTAATTGTTAAACGATAGGCTTCTCTTTTGGTCTATACCCGATTTGTCTTTGTAAGTGACGAGCAACCAGTATTTTCCTTGATCTTTGGGCATTGCATAGGTAAATAGGGCGGTTTGCCCTTCTAGTACTGTTTTGTTCTCCTTAAATAAAGCGGTGGAAAGGTCGCAGGAAAGATCGTTTGGTTCTGTAAGGTTATTGCTGTCAGGAATCAAGCAAAAACTGAAAGTATTATTTATTCCAAGATGATTTTCCACTTTTATTCCCTTCTCTGGCGAATAAGAATCTGTAAAATAAACAGCCGTCCAACTTTTGTTGTAATTTAAATTGTGATTTTTCCTTTCATAGGCAAAAATCAGAAAACCACTTAAAAAAACAGTCGCTACTACGGTGATTTCTAGTATTAAAACGGGGGATATCTTTTTTAGCATACTTGATAAACTTTATAACTTGATAAACCAAACTTAATCTCGGAGTTTTTCTTTGTTCCCCACTTTTACAACGATATCTGACAATTGTTTTGTTGCATCGGGGTTATAAAACAAGCTGGCTTTCTCTCCCATGCTTTGCCTTAAAGGAAGATCGTTCATTAAAATATCAATTTTTCCAAGAAGCAACTCAGGGGTGAGATTTTCTTCTTTGAGAACCATGGCTCCTCCTGCTTTTGCCACTTCAAAAGCGTTGTGAGTCTGATGATCGTTAGCGGAATTAGAAAGAGGCACCAATAAGCTGGCTTTTTTATGAGCAGCGATTTCAGATATTGTAGTTGCGCCAGCTCTACTCAAAACCAAATCGGCTATATTGAGAGCGTCTCGTAATTCGTTGTTTGCATCTGAAAGAAAAGTGAACAAATGATATCCTTCTCTTCCTGCTTTAAACCCAGCTTTTCCCGCTAGTTCTTTGGTTTCGTCATAATTTTTTTCTCCGCACTGATGGATTATTTCATAAGTTTCCATTAGTCGGGGTAAAATTGTAGTCACTACCTGATTGATTTTTTGAGCTCCTTGGCTTCCTCCCAAAATCAGAAGAATTGGCTTGCTTCCTGTAATTCCCAAGTTTTTTCTGGAAGTTTCAAGGTCTCCCCCTAAGATGTTTTCCCGAACAGGATTACCGGTAAAAAAAGTTTTGGTGGGGTTGGTATAATCCGTTGTCATATTATAAGAGATGGCAACTACGTCAGAAAAATGTTGTAAAAATCGGTTGGCTCTTCCGGGAATAGCGTCTGATTCGTGGATAACAATAGGTATCCAATACATTCTGGCAGCGATAACAACTGGTACGCTCCCGTATCCGCCTTTAGAAAAAACCACATCTGGCATAAAAAGCAACACTTTAATGAGCGCCTCAAAGATACCCAAAGGAATTTTGATGATGTCAACAAAATTTTGAAACGAAAAATATCTTCGCCACTTTCCTGTTAAAACATTTTTTGTAGGAATTCCATTTTGTTTCAGTATCTGGTCGGAAAAATTGTTACACGGTCCAATAAATAAAAATTCCACCGGTTCCTTGGATTCTTTTTTTATCTCTTGGGCTACCGAGAGCAAAGGAAAAAGATGCCCGCCAGTACCGCCTCCCGTAAGAAGAATGCGCATAGGATGTTTATAATTTTAATTAGGAATAATTTTAAAAAAAGTCTGTATTTGTATTTTCGATGTGTCATCCCGGGCTTGACCCGGGATGACATAGACACACGATAGTTTTTCTTTATTGAAAATTGAATTTACCCCACGATCTCAACAATTTCTAACTTACTAAACGGTTGTCTATGCCCTCTTTTGACTTTATATCTTTTTTTGGGTTTGTGTTTTAGAATGGTAACTTTCTTGCTTTTTCCAAGTTCAATAACTTTAGCCTTGACTAAGGCATTTTCGATATAAGGCATACCGATTTGTGAATCTTTACCAGACTCGTCTTTACTTAGAAACAGAACTTTATCGATATCAATAATCTTGCCTATTTCTTCCTCACTCTTGTCAATTTCAAGAACTTCTCCTTTTTTGACACAAAACTGTTTACCAGAAATTTCAATAACCGCGAACATAAATATTAATTTTAAATCTTAAATCTTAAATTTGTTATAACCTTATTCTTCCCTATTTTGCATTTTTCTTCGAATAAAAGCAGGTATTTCCAAATCATCCTCTTCAGAAACAGTCTCCTCTTTCGGCTCTTCTCTTATAGGAGAGATGTTGGAATTATCAGCAGGAAAAGAAAAATGTTCATGCTCAATTCTTTTTTCAGAATGAACCAATGGAGGCTCGTCGGAAATGTTTGATTCCTCATAATCATAATCATAATCGTCGATCATTTTTTTTGGTTCTGTCGTTTCCTCTTTTTGATAAGTCGATGAATAATCTTGTCGCTCAGGCGCTCGGTATTCTTCTCTTCTTGCCGTCTGTGGGGCTTCCATTGAAGAAAATCCGACCTCTCCCCTGGGAGCGTCATCTTCTTCAAAACCAGTGGCGACAACCGTAATCTTGATTTCTCCTTTGCGCATTTCTCCGTCAGGCGTACTGACTACTCCAAAAATTACTTTGGCATTGGGATCGATATTTTCTGTGATTACATTAGCCGCCTCGTTCACTTCAAGCATTGTAACGTCTGACCCAGTAACATTGAATAAAACACCTTTGGCACCGTCAATGGAAGTTTCCAAAAGGGGAGAATTAATGGCTTGTCTGGCGGCTTCTACGGCTCGGTTGTCTCCGGAAGCCCTTCCAATTCCCATCAGCGCTGAACCAGCATCCTGCATAATAGCTTTAACGTCAGCAAAGTCGACATTGACATCCCCCGTTTCGGTGATAAGGTCGGAAATTCCTTGGACTCCTTGTCTTAAAATGTCGTCAACAATCTTAAATGCATTGATAATACCCGTTTTCTTGTCGATAATTTGAAGAAGTCGATCATTTGGGATGACGACAAGAGCATCAACTCTATCTTTCAGTTGATCTAGGCCTTCTTCTGCAATCATTGCCCGTTGCATACCTTCAAAAGTAAAAGGTTTCGTAACCACTCCAATAGTGAGAGCTCCGGATTCCTTAGCCACTTCGGCAACGACAGGAGCTGCACCAGTTCCTGTCCCGCCCCCCATTCCACAAGTAACAAAAATCATGTCCGCCCCCTTGAGAACATCTTGGATTTCATCTCTATTTTCTTCTGCTGCTTGTCTTCCAATTTCAGGATTCATCCCAGCTCCAAGACCACGAGTTAAGTTTTTCCCGATGTGTATTTTTTCTTCGGCTCCGCTTCGATGAAGGGCTTGTGCATCAGTATTAATAGCCACAAGCTCGACTCCTCGCAAGCCGACTTCTTTCATTCTCGCAATTCCATTTCCTCCACTTCCTCCAACTCCGACAACTTTTATGCGAGCAAATGTTTCTACGTTGGGTGCTTTGACTTCAGCCATAAAATTTTATAAAAGAATCAAGAATTATGAATTACGAATTGAGTGAGTCCTCTGCTATACAAGGTGCAATTCCTAATTCCTAATTCCCAGCTCAATCTGAGCCATATACCAAGGGCTAGTCTATCTTTATTACAGATATTTTATAAACAGTCAAAAAGATAAGGAATAATCAATCTCATCTTACCGGATTTTATTAAATCGTCAAAGGAAAATTTAGCAAATAACTCTTTATTAGACAAGTCAAAAGTTGGAAGTTAGAAATTAACGAAGAACATTATAAATTTATAGGAAAAAATGAACGTTCGCAAAAAAGTAAGATTTAAAAAATGTATCATCCTTGTGAAAGTTAATTAATTCACTAACAAGAGCAAACTATTTCCCTCCTATTGAAAAGATCGGAAAGATTACCATTTCCGAAGCACTTAAAAAACTCGCCAAAAAATGTTAGGAAACTAGCTTTTATAAGGATTTTAAAACTGTCGATAAGCTTAGGTTAAAATTGAAAAAAGAAGATTGCGAAGTGGTTAAGGGGAAAAAGGAATATAAAACCAATCTAAAATAATTTTGGATTTTTGTGGACTTTTAACAAAAAAAAAGCTATAGTCGGAACAGTAATAGTTTAGAAAGTTTAGAAGGTTTAGAAAATATTTGAGTTGTTTAACTTTCTAAACTTTTGACTTTCTAAACTAATCTAGGCCCGCCTTCGCCATTGGCTACGGTGGGCGAAGCCGGAGTGGCGGAATTGGTAGACGCGAGGGACTTAAAATCCCTTTAGGCATCCCCTAGTGTGGGTTCGAGTCCCACCTTCGGCACGAAAATTTCGCAAACGAAATTTTATGTATTTTGTAATTAGTATTTGGTAATTTGATAAAAGAAAAAAGATAGTATCAAGAGCGAAATTTTTTCCAAATTACAAATTACTCACACTAAATACGGCACAGAACTAAATTTTTAATTTCTAATTTTCCCGCCTAGGGCGGGAAAATTAGAAATTGAAAATTTTATTATGAGTATTCTCAAGGAGGACGACATTACAATTTTTGCGAAGACTAATTTTCGAGGAGAGGAAAAGTCTTTTGGTATTAAAACTGACGATCGCAGGAGGCATATGTATATTATTGGGAAGACTGGCATGGGAAAATCTGTAATGATTACCAACCTGGTTATTCAAGATATTCAAAAAGGAAGAGGAGTGGCTTTTGTTGATCCTCATGGAGATTCGGCTGAAGAAGTTCTCCGCTTTGTTCCCAAGAGCAGAATTAATGATGTGGTTTATTTCAATCCTTCTGACTTGGATTATCCTGTCGCTTTTAACATTCTCGAAGCGGTTGACGAAGATCACAAACACTTGATTGCTTCCGGAATGATGGGGGTTTTCAAAAAAATCTGGCCCGATGTTTGGAGTGCCAGAATGGAATATATTTTGAGTAATACCATTCTTGCCCTTCTTGACTATCCCGGGAGCACCATGCTTGGAATTAATCGAATGATGAGTGATAAAGATTTTAGAAATCAAGTAATAGAAAAAGTAAAAGATCCTATAGTCCGTTCTTTCTGGATTGAGGAATTTGGAAAATGGGACAAAAGGTTTGCCAGTGAAGCGACGGCGGCCATTCAAAATAAGGTCGGCCAGTTCGTTTCTACTCCAATCGTTAGGCATATTGTAGGTCAGTCGATCTCGACCATCAATATGAGGGATATTATGGATCAGAAGAAAATACTAATTGTAAATTTGGCCAAAGGTCGGATTGGAGAGGACGCCATGGCACTTCTGGGAGGGATGATTGTAACCAGACTTTACCTCGCTGCAATGGAAAGAGTGGATATGGTGGAAGGAGAGCGCAAAGATTTTTATCTTTATGTCGATGAGTTTCAGAATTTTGCCACGGAATCTTTCGCCAGTATTCTTTCAGAAGCCAGAAAATACCGTTTAAATTTGATTGTAGCCCATCAATACGTCGCCCAACTCTCGGAACCCGTGAGGGATGCCGTTTTTGGAAATGTCGGGACTATCGTTTCGTTCAGAGTGGGAGCCTCTGACGGGGAGTTCCTCGAAAAGGAATTTGAACCGGCAGTCTATCTTACGGATATTATTAATTTGCCCAAATATCATATTTATCTAAAACTAATGATTGATGGTGTTTCTGGGAACGCTTTCAGCGCCAAGACGCTTCCTCCCTTTCCCGAACCCCAGGTTTCCTATTCAGACCTAGTGATTCAGGCATCTAGAGAGAGATACGGAAATACAAAAGAAGAAGTGGAAAATAAAATTGCCAAGTGGATGAAAAATGATTTTATCGACAAAGAAGCGGAAAATCGAAAAGCCGAGTTTGACAAGAAAAATAATTTTATTAAAGAAGAAACAATCAAAGAGGAATCGCAAAAGTTCATGTCCCCTTCTCGAATTGTTGGTTTTTCCAGCTTGGAAGATGAAGAAATCGAGGCTAGTTTGAAAGAGAAATTTGTCCAGCCAACAGTTTCCAAGCTTGAAGAAACTCAAAAAGATGTTCAAAATCCTGGATTTTTACCGCAAGCAACAGTTGCTCCTTTAGCAGTACAAAAGGAGGAAAATACTTTAACGGACAAAGCTCCTCAAGATCAGACTGATTCCAAATCAGACGAGTTTCAAGAAAAAAAAGAAACCATTTGGAATGAAGCGGTTTGCGACCGATGTGGCAAAGCCACTAAAGTTCCCTTTGTGCCTGAAAAAGGTAGGGGAATATTTTGTAAAGATTGCCTAAGAGAAGTTCGAAGACAAAAAGCACTTTTGAAAGAAGAGCTAGAGAAAAAAGAAGAAACCGCGAAACAAGTAGTTCATCCTTCTTATCGTAAGCCAAACCAAGTCTCCGAGGAGCAAAAAAATAAACTGAAAGAAGATTTGAGAAATCTTATTCAAAACGTTAAATCACAGTGAAAAAGTTCTGATGTGCTCAAAAACTTATATTAATAAAACTATTAATAAAATTGCCCTGGGGGGAGTGGGGATATCCTTGTCCTTTCTTTTTGTGTTGGAGGCAGTTGCACAAAATGATAATTCCAACAGCGGTCAAAGTAACTCCAATAGTAATGTGCAAGCTAATAATTCTAATGCGAATGGTAATTCAAATCAAAATGCCACAGTCAATGATGCTATTTTGAAACAAAAACAGGCTCAACTTCGAGAAAAACAGGCTCAATTGGACAATGTTAAAAGTCAAATATCGGTGTATGAAAAAAAATCGAATATTCTGGATCAAAAAACTTCAACTATTGAGTCCATGCTTTCTCTACTGGATAGTGAAATAAATAATATGGAGGCAGCTGTCAACAAAACTCAAACCAGTCTGGATCAAGCGCAAGAAGATGTTAACAACAAAGAGCATGAGATTACTTTAAAGCAGGACGAGATTGACAAAAGAAAAATGTTTTTGGGAGAATACGTACGAGGGCTTAATTTATTGGATAAAAAATCAATGTTGGAGGTTCTTCTAGAAAAAGAAAGGCTTTCCGATTATTTTCAAGAAATCGAAAATATCATTACTTTTCAGGGAAAGTTAAAAGGCATGTTATTGGATCTCCACAATGCCAGGGCAGAACTAGAAAAGCAAAATGAAGATTTAAATCAAATTCTTGATGAAAGAATGTCGCTTTATTATATGCAAGAAGAACAAAGAATTGAATTGGAGCAAGACAAAAAAGACAGAGAAGCTCTTTTGGCTGAAACGAAAAATGAGCAAGGACAAGTCCAGGGAGAATTAAGTGCTAAAAACGTTATTGCCAGCCGTTTAAGTGCTGAAATAACCAGTTTGCAAAGTCTTGGGACAAAAATAGATTTTGGAACTGCTCTTACGGAAGCCAAGGTGGTCGCGGGTTTGACTGGGGTAAGGGCAACTGTGCTCCTAGGAGTTTTGAAGGTCGAATCTAACATGGGAGCCAACGTAGGAGGGGGAAGATATTCAACTGATATGAATCCAGCACAATGGGACAGATTCAAAAATATATGCCAGGAATTAGGGTACGATCCAACTGATAGACCAGTATCGAGGAAACCTTGCTATCGTGATTCTTCAGGGAATTGTTCCGGTTGGGGAGGAGCGATGGGGCCGGCACAGTTTATGCCTAGCACCTGGATGGGATATAAAGCAGATGTAGCTTCAGTTACTGGACACAACCCTCCCGATCCTTGGAATTTAAGAGATGCACTTACCGCCATGGGTCTTAAACTAGCCAAAGTAGAAGGAGTAACCTCTCACGACAGAGAGTCAGAAAGAAAGGCTGCTAGCATCTATTTAGCCGGTGGCAACTGGCAAAAATTCACTTGGTATGGGGATCGGGTAATGAAATTCGCCGATACGTACGATGGACAAATGTAACAATTAAAAGTTAAAAGTGGAAAGTTTAAAGTTGAAAGTTACAGTGTGAGCTGTCGCTCATATTTAATTGACTGTCGCCTTTGGTGACACCAAAACTTTTAACTTGTAACTTGTAACTTTTAACTAATTTTGTGTCTAATCTTATTTTTGAAGACATTTCTAAACTGACTACCGAGGAAAGTTTGAAGAGAAGCAAGCTTTTTTTGAGTCAGGCAAGAGAAATTTCGGAAATCTCGGCTTACATTAAAGAAATTAAAGAAAAAAACAAGAATGAGGAAAACCTGATAATTTTTTTGAGAAGACACTGGATCGATTTTTTTTCTCAA
The DNA here is from genome assembly GCA_021779915.1 of bacterium. Taxonomy (GTDB): domain Bacteria; phylum Patescibacteriota; class Minisyncoccia; order CAIUEV01; family CAIUEV01; genus JAJXZR01. Next base: position 1,059 of record JAJXZR010000022.1, on the reverse strand, counting down.
ATTCTTCCGATTATTTCAATATCTCTTATTTTAGTTGTGGCTTATGCGATTGTAGTTTTTTTTGGTCCAGATCGATCTAGTGCTCCTCCGGAGTGGCAAATAATCGTTTTTTTAATTACTATTGCCAGCTTATTTTTGTGGGTTCTTTTTTTTGTTGTATTTATTAGTTATTATCTAGATGTTTGGATTGTGACTGACGAGAGAATTATCGATATAAGGCAAAAAGGGCTTTTTCGCAGGGAAATTTCCGAGCTTAGTCTGGACAACATTCAGGATTTAACCACCGAAATTGCAGGGGTTATCCCTACTCTTTACGATTTTGGAGATTTATTTATCCAAACGGCAGGAAAGGTTGCCCGGTTTACATTTGTTAGCATTCCTCATCCGGAAAGAATCAGAGATATTATTTTGGTACTTTCAGAAAGGGAAAAGTAATTAATTTTAAATTTATTATCGTGGAAATTATCGTCATTGGCCACTTGAACCCTGACACAGACAGCATTGTTTCAGCTCTCGGGGTGGCTAAATTTTTGGAAGAAGAAGGGAAAAAAGCACTTGCCTGTCGAGCCGGAAACTTGAACAATGAGTCACTTTTTGTGCTCGATTATTGTGGCTTGAATACTGAAATCGAAGATATAAAAAAGGTTGGCTTGGAGGAAAAGGAAATAATCTTTGTGGATTTTAACGAGGAAGGTCAAAGCCCGATTGACTCAAAAGAGGTTAAATTAAGGGGCATTCTTGACCATCACAAACTTTCTTGCAGTTTCAAAACAGAAGAGCCAATATTTTTTCGCATGGAGCCAGTAGGTTCAACCAGTACTTTAGTTTTAAAGTTAAGTCGAGAGAAAAATATCGATCTGGGAGAGCCGATTGAAAAAGCTTTATTATGCGGGATAATTTCAGATACTCTGGATCTAAGTTCTCCAACAACAACCAATGAAGAAAGGTTTTGGGTAGATTATCTGACGAAAAAACTCCATATCAATCAAACAGAATTAGCAGAGAGACTCTTTGAAGCTAAATCAGATTTAAGTGCTTTTACCTCTGAGCAGATTGTAA
>JAJXZR010000003.1 GCA_021779915.1 bacterium | reverse complement strand
CAAATAAAAGAAGCAAGAAAAAAAAGATTCAATTTGTTTTTTCTACTTTCATACGAAGAAAAGGCACAAAATACCAAAATTGAAATTAACCGTCGAACGTTCGGTTCCAGATATGAAATAAAAACATATCTCGGAATCTCTATGTTAGTTATGATTAAAGAAGACATGTTTGCTCACAAGTTAATGGCGATGCACGAACGAATGGGAAAATCCAACCGAGATATTTTTGATGTCTGGTTTTTCTTAAAAAATAATTGGTCAATTAACAAAAAAATAGTCGAAGAGAGATCCCAAATATCTTTCGCGAAATTATTAGATAAATGCATCACTCAATTGAAAAAAACAACCAGCCGTAATATTCTGGATGGCATGGGAGAATTATTAAATGAAAAACAAAAATCCTGGGCAAAAACCAGCCTCATACCTGACACGATTTTCCTTCTGAAATTAATGAGAGAAAATGAAAAACAAACTCCGCAAACTGGGCTGGAAGCCGGAGACTAGGATTGAAGAAGGGATCAAGAACTCTGCCCAAGCAGTCCGCCTTTGGAGGGTTGTTGAGTGGTATAGGGGGTATTGACAAAAAATAATAGAAAGATAAACTATAAAAAACCAATTGATTTTTTTAATTATATGATTAAAAAACTAAATCCAATTATGGTGCAACGGGAGCTGAAAAATAAAGGTTTTTCAGTTTTTACATCAGGAGAGTTTGAAAGAATTTTTAACGTGTCTTCTGGAGCGGCTCAGCAGTTTATCCATACTTATGTCGAAAAGAATTTTTTTACAAAATTAAGAAATGGTCTTTATATGCTGGAAGAAAAACGGCCATCAATCTATTTCATAGCAAATAAGCTTTATAGGCCATCTTATGTTTCACTTGAAACAGCTCTTTCTTATTATGGTATTATTCCAGAAACTGTTTATAGCGTTACTTCAGTAACATCGAGATCTACTCAAAAATTTGATACTTTGGGCATGAATTTTAATTATACCCGTATCAAGCAAAAGGCTTTTCAGAATTATATTATTAAGAGAGAGGGCGATTATTCTTATTTGATTGCCGAGCCGGAAAAGGCTTTAGCTGACTATCTATATCTTGTTTCTATTGGAAAAAGAAATTGGAATGACCGTTTCTACACTAAAAATATTTCTCGAAAAAAACTTATTGCCTACACTAATCTTTTCGAACGAAAAAAAATAACTGAACTTATTGAAAAAATATGATTTCCATAGTAACTATCGAACAATTAACGCAGCATTATCAGACTGACAAAGTAACGGTTATACGAGAATATTTCCAACATCTCTTTTTGTCTTATTTTTACCAAGAAAAAGAAACGGACAAAATCTACTTTAAAGGTGGCACGGCACTTAGAATTATTTATCAAAGTCCACGTTTTTCTGAGGATCTTGATTTTAGTGCAACCAACTCGACAATTAATTCTATTGAAAACGCTATTATTGCCACACTTACAAAAATTAACAAGGAGGGAATAAAAACCGAGATTAAAGAATCAAAATCCACCACAGGCGGCTATATTGGTGTTATAATATTTAGCGGTTTTAATATGAATATTCCAATCCATCTGGAAATTTCTTTCCGCCAAGGGAAGAAATCCGGAGAAACTATCACCGTTGTCAGTGATTATCTTCCTTCTTACACTATAGTACGCTTGAATGAAAAAAAATTGATCAATGAAAAAATTACAGCCCTTCTCACTCGTCAAAAACCACGTGATTTTTATGATTTCTATTTTCTTCTTCGCTCTCGTTTAATTCAAGAAAAAAATAACAAAATGTTCGAGGCCGTGCTTAAAACTCTTAGGGAATCTCCTATTCGATTCGACAAGGAGTTAAAAGTCTTTCTGCCAAAAAGTCATCATATGATTATTCGAGATTTCAAAAAAACACTTGAACAAGAAATTAGACGACATATCTAGAGTCCTTAAGAAACTTTACAAGCTTTATAGACTCCATCCTTTCATCTTTACAAAATTTATTTATCGGGTTTATGGTTAGGAGGTAATTTTAATTGCCTTTAAATTTAAAAAATACAATGAAAATTTTTATCACCGGCGGAGCCGGTTTTATTGGTTCCAATCTAGCAAAAAAACTATTGGATCGAAAAGACCAAGTTGTAATGATTGATAATTTCAATGACTATTATGATCCGAAACTAAAACGAGATCGAATTAAAATCTTTCTCGAAGGCTACAAATTTAAATTATACGAAGGCGACATTCGCGACCAAAAATTGCTGGAGAAAATTTTCAAAAAAGAAAAAATTGAAAAAGTGGTTCATTTGGCTGCTTTAGCCGGGGTGAGAAACTCACTTCTCGACCCTGTTTCCTACGCTGACGTCAACATCATGGGAACTCTGAATCTCCTGGAAATGGCAGTAAAATACAAAATCAAAAATTTCATCTTCGCCTCGTCCTCTTCTGTCTATGGCAACAATAAAAAACAACCCTTCTCAGAAGAAGACAACGTCGACACCCCCATTTCTCCTTATGCCGCCACCAAAAAGTCTACCGAGCTTCTGGCGCACGTCTATCACCACATCTACGGACTAAATGTAACGGCTCTACGCTTCTTCACCGTCTACGGCCCCTGGGGCAGACCAGATATGGCGCTTTTCAAATTCACCAAAAACATCCTGGAAGGAGAACCTATCGATGTTTATAACCGTGGCAAAATGAGCCGAAATTTCACCTACATCGACGACATCGTTTCCGGGACCATCACGGTCCTAGACAAATGCAAAGGTTACAATGTAATGAATATTGGCGGAGACAAAGAAGAAACGCTCACGCGTTACATCGAAGTTATTGAGGAAAACATCGGTAAAAAAGCCAAAAAAAACCTAATGCCCATGCAACCCGGAGACGTCCCCTCCACCGTCGCCGACATTCGAAAGCTCCGCAAACTGGGCTGGAAGCCGGAGACTAGGATCGAAGAAGGGATTAAGAACTTTGTGGAGTGGTATGGGGGGTATTATGGTATTAAATAAAAGAAGAGAATTTTACTGTTTTAAAATTTTTTAAAAAGTATGTTAACTAGAAAAGAGTTAAAATTTATAATTGATCAGGGAGAAGGATACAACACTGAGTTTAAGTTGAGTTACACTTCAAATTTAGCTAAGGAAATTTGTGCTATGGCTAATGCGACAGGAGGAAAAATCCTGATAGGAGTTTCGGATATTGGGAAGATACAGCCAATAAGGATAACCAATAAATTAAAATCAGAGATTCAAACTCTTGTAAGAAATTTTGATCCTGGTTTCAATGTCATTATCGAAGAGTCTGACGGCGTCTTGATTATTGACGTCCCAGAGGGAAACGAAAAACCCTATTCAGTTGGGGGCAAATTCTATTTAAGGCAAGGTGCCAACAGCCAACAACTATCCAGAAATGAAATTCGAGATTTTTTTATTCAGGAAGGATTGATAATGTTCGACGATCAAGCAAATAATGATTTTGATATCAATAAGGATATAGATAAAAAAGTATTTGAAAATTTCAGGCGAATGAGTCATATTTCCAAATTAATGCCAGAGAAAGATTTACTAACAAATCTCAATTTAATACGAGACAGAAAAATGAAAAATGCTGGAGTTTTGCTATTTTCTAAGGAAATAACTAAATTTTTTACTCAAGCAACAATAAATTGTGTGTTTTTTCGTGGAAGAGACCGGTATACAATTCTCGATAGAAAAGAATTTTCTGGTGACATTAATACAAATTACGAGGGAGCCTTTGAGTTTGTTCAATCAAAATTAAATACGGAGTATATTATAAAGGGTGGCCCAAGACAGGAAATTTTAGAGTTACCTGAAGATGCACTCCGGGAGGCGATTCTCAATGCTATTGTTCATAGGGATTATTTTGTCAAAGGAGCTAACATTCAAATTAATGTTTATTCCGACCGGGTTGAGATTATTAATCCCGGAGGATTAGTCAAAGGAATAACCTTGAAAGATTTAGGTAAGAAAAGTCTTTCGAGAAATAATTTACTTTTTGGCTTGATGCAAAGAATGGATTTGGTTGAAAAAAGTGGCTCCGGATTCTTACGCATTAGAAGGGCACTGAGAAAATATAAAATAAGTGATCCAATAATTGAAACCGACGAGCATTGGTTTACTCTTACCTTTCCAAGACCCAACTTACAGAAAAGAACGATTCAGGAACGGTTTGAGGGAATTGAGAATACCCAGAAAAGTTCGGAGAAAATATTAGGCATCCTTCGTAAACAAAATAGAATAAGTGCAAAAGAAATTTCTAAGAAATTAGGAATTTCATCGCGTGCTATTGAGAAAAATATCATGAAACTCAAGAAAGAAGGCTTCCTCAAACGAATCGGTCCGGATAAGGGTGGGTATTGGAAAATAACTCGGAAATAACCGACGCAAACTGGGCTGGAAGCCGGAGACTAGGATCGAAGAAGGGATTAAGAACTCTGCCCAAGCAGTCCGCCTTTGGAGGGTTGTGGAGTGGTATGGGGGGTATTATGGGAAGGAATAGGGAGAATATTTAAAACAGCGGAATTGACAAATGTTGTTAAATAATATACATTAGTAATGGATAAAAATAACAATAATTAGACATTGGTAATGGATAAAAATATAATTAGAAACACCGTTCTAGATCAGAGAGAATCTTTTGAGAAAAAGGGTAGTTTTGTCAAAAGAAGTGTTTCAAAAAGCTTTTTGATTACTAAGAAGATCAGCGTTATAAGTGGAATTCGCAGAAGCGGAAAGTCTACTCTTCTTAAACAAATCTCAAAAGACTATAAAAATTATGCCTATCTTAACTTTGAAGACGAGCGAGTGCTTGATTTCACTTATCAAGACTTCAATTCCCTCTTAGAAGTTTTTTTGGAATTATATGGTGACCAGGATACATATTTATTTGATGAAATTCAGAATATTTTTGGATGGGAAAAGTTTGTGCGGAGATTATTTGAAGATGGGAAAAAGATATTTGTAACTGGATCCAATGCCAAGCTTTTAAGTTCTGAATTAGCCACCTCACTCTCCGGAAGACATTTAAAAGTGGAACTTTTCCCCTTTAGTTTTCAGGAATATTTGCAACATAAAAATATTGATTTCAAAAAAAGTTCTACTACTAAAGAAAAAAGCCTGATCAAACAACATTTAATGAAGTATATGAGGCATGGGGGATTTCCTGAAATAGTTTTGGGTGGAAATATAGAAGAACTTAGACAGTTGTATCAGGATGTGCTGATTAAAGATCTTTTGGTGAGATTCAAAATTCGCGAGACAAAAGCTTTCCGTGAAGTGGCTTTGTTCTTGCTATCCAACATTTCATCTCCCGTGAGTTTTAATAATTTGAGAAATCTACTTGGGGTTAAAAGTGTAACAAGCGTTAAAAACTACGTTGACTTTTTCGAAGAAGCTTATTTGTTTTATAATCTGTTTAAGTTCGATTATTCTGTTAAAAAACAGATAATTAATGATAGAAAAATATATTGTGTTGACACAGGTCTTATTAACGCAGTAGCTTTTCGTTTTTCAGAAAATATTGGTCGGATCATGGAAAATATAGTTTTTATCGAGCTCAAGCGTCGAGGGAAAGAATCTTTTTATCACAAAGATAAAAAAGAATGCGATTTTGTGATTAGACAGGCTACTAATATAATTGAAGCTATTCAAGTCACCCAGAATCTCTCCGACCCTGAAACAAGAGAGAGGGAAATCGCTGGCATTCTAGAAGTTATGGATAAATTCAAGCTAAAAAAAGGGTTGATCATAACTAAGGAGCAAGATGAGAAAATAAGAATAGAAAGTAAGACAATAGAAATTACTCCTCTTTGGAAATGGCTTCTTGATTTAAAATAAAGAAAAAAACTATACTGGAAGCCGAAGACTAGGATCGAAGAAGGAATTAAGAATTTTGTGGAGTGGTATAAGGGGTATTATGGGAAGGAATAGAAAAACACGATTTTCCTTCTTAAATTATAGGGACTTTTGTAAGAGCCCTACTTTCTTTCCAAAATTAAATTAAGCTCTTAGGATAAAACAATTTATCCCTAAGCTTTTTATGGAAAAAGATAAATTCGTGCTAGTTTACAAAAGTAAAATAGTAAAAATTGCAGGAACTGATTTCCATGAGGTCTATGGAGAGGCTTTTGATTTTTATAAATTAGAAAAAAGGAAAACCAAAAGAAGACCTTATTTGAGATCAGCTTACTTTGATAAGGAAAAAGTATTTTTAGATTTATTTTGGATTCACATTGGAGAAAAACAAAACTTTAGAGACAAGATTAGGAGAATGAAGTTCTTTCCTTGTGCGATCGATTTAATAAAAAATTCAAAATTTCCTCCAACATCGAAGGAAAATCCCAACAAGCGTTCAGAAATTTTGCATCGTTTTAAAGGGAAAAGTCGAGATAGTGATTTGTTTTTTGTTCAGATAAAAGAAAACAAAAAGTCTGGTCAAAAATGGTTGATTTCGGTTTTTCCTTGTAAAAAATAAAAAGACTTTCCGCTAATTTGTGGTGTATAAACCACGGCCGAAAGTCCTTTTATACCCATATATGACAATATTTTTAGCCTTTTGTCAAATATACGAGACAGAAAAGTGAAAAAAGCTGGAGTTTTGCTATTTTCTAAGGAAATAACTAAATTTTTTACTCAAGCAACAATAAATTGTGTGTTTTTTCGTGGAAGAGACCGGTATACAATTCTCGATAGAA
>JAJXZR010000007.1 GCA_021779915.1 bacterium | reverse complement strand
TGTTTGGAAGAAGTATGTTGATAAATATGGTTATAAATCTTCTATCGCGATACCGCTGAAAGTGAAAGACGAAATTTTTGGAGTACTTAGCATTTATGCAAAAGAACCGGATGCCTTTGATGAAGAGGAAGTAATCCTTTTGGAAGAATTGGGAAACGACTTAGCTTTTGGGATTAGCAATCTTCGAATGAAAAGAGCAAAAGATATCTCAGAAAGAAGGTTAGCCGAGTCTTATCGGCATGCCGGACTCATCAACCGTAAAGTTTCATTGCTTTTGGATTTAGACAAACAGGTGAAAAGTCAAAGTAGAAAAGACTTCTCCAAATATGTTCTAAAAATAGCCATGAACATTGCCAATTCAGATTTAGGATTGCTTTATGAATTTACCGAAAGCAAAGATTTTCATCTTGTCGCTTCGGTCGGTACGGAAGATAATGTTGGAGAAGAACTGATAAATTTAAAAACTGATTCTCTTGATTTCCTAAAAGTACTGGTGAAAAACCAAACGCGTTTGGAAATAACCTCCGATAGATATGATCTCGGATGTCTTAATATTAAGGGAAGAATAAAATGTTTTTTGCTTTTACCTGTTTATAAAAAAAAGGCACAGGAATTAAAAGGAGTGATCTTTTTGGGATTTATCGATAATAAAAATCTTTCTAACCAAGATCTTGAATTTTTTGATGTCTTCGTCAGATATGCTTCGTCAGCTTTGTTTAATGCAAAGGTGCTAAAATAGGATTGAAATTTTTGTTTAAAATTTCTTCCACTTTAACCTTGGTTGTTCCTTGTCCGACAGGGGCTAATTGTTTGAAGGCGTCTTTGCTGAGATCAATCAATTTTCCCGTTCCGGCTTGAGGACCATAACCTTCGACTTTAACAAAAGTTTGCCTCCCGTTTCCAACGTTGGTGACTCGAAGCCAAGTGCCGGCGGGAAAATCGCGAGAACTGCAGGTGCTATCACTGGTTCCATACCAGCTGGCAATACCGGAATTGCTCTTTCCCACTCGGATTCTGGTTCCAATAGAGACGATTTCAGTGACTGGTTCCTGGGTAATTTTAGAAGATAATTTTATTTTGGAAACTTGTACCCCGTCTTCGTAATTGATTCGATAGGTTGTTTCTCTTATTCCTTTTTCTCCTTTTTGGGTGGTTTGCTTTTGTCCCCAATCAACCGTGTTGTCTTTTTTCTGGACGGTTGGATAATTAATTGGTTCTTCTTCAGTAACTTCTTCAGTTTTGATGCGGATTACGGTGATTTGAAGATTATCTCTGAGCCTGGTTGCTTTAGGAGGATCGATTTGATCCAGATGACTCAAGGTTACATTAGCTTCACTCAGAACATCTTCCACTGTTTTGGCAAAAGTGGTAGCTGTTTTAGTTTGTCCGTCGACCAAGATTTTGATAGAAGCTTGATGATTGATAATGACAGACATTCGGGGTAATATTTTTTCATTCTTAGAGGGAAATATTTCATCTCCCTCTGAAACTTGAATTTTGTTTTCGCTTAGAAAATCTCCCACTGTGGTGGCTTTTGTAGTTGCAATATATTCGAGACCATTATCATAAACTATTAAATTTTTTGTTTCCGGAAAATTCAAAACCCTTTTGGGCAAAAACCAAGAAGACTTGTGAAAAAAAGTAAAAACAAGAAAGGCGATTTCCAAGAATATCGTTATTTTGGCTAAAATTTTCATGGCCGGAATATTATAGCACAAACGGGCGGATAGGAGTAGAGAAAATTAACAAGAAAAACATCATTCTATAATTCCCGTGTCATCCCAAATCTTCAATGTGTCAACGGATTCTCCTTCTCGTGTCATCCTCGGCGTGTCGACCGGGGATCCAGGAGAACGTAAAATTACTCTAATTAACCTAATTATACTAATTGACCTAAAAAAGCACCAAATACTAAACAATAAAAAATAAATTTTAGAAATTTGTTCTTGCTATTTTGTTTAGAATAACCTGCCTGCCGGTAGGCAGGTTAGGTTAATTAGTACAATTAGAATAATTAGTGAGATTAACCTGGATCCCGGGTCAATTCTGGGACTACACGTTGCCGTTAACTGTACTTTGTTTAATAAATTGAAAGATTAATTATTTATTGCCAGATGCGATATTGTTATGTAGAAAAAACACAAAATCAAAAATTTTCTATCTTACCCTTCCAAATTCAACACCTCATCAATTCTAATTTGCTCCACAAACTCCGGAACGTGGCTCACGAGAACCATAGCTCCTTTGTAATTGCTAAGGGCTTTGGCAATGACGGGGATGTGGCGGAAGTTGATGTGGTTGGTGGGTTCATCGAGGAGAATGATGCCTGGTTCTTGGAGGACTAGTCTCGCAAAAGCGACGAGGCCTTTTTGTCCTTCAGAAAGGTCGCCGATTTTGGAATAGACCATTTTTTTTGTGAGGAGAAAACCGGCAGCGACAGAGCGCATTTTTTCTTCTTCTGGTTTTTCCATTGCGCCAATCAGCGAATCAAAGACTGTTTCATCAAAATTGAGCATGGAAAAATCTTGGCGGTAATAGCCAATCAAAGTCCCCTCTTTGATTTTTGCCCCACTTGATTTACCAGAAAATATTGATTCAAGCAGGGTACTTTTTCCAATGCCGTTAGGTCCGGATAAGATCAAATGCTGATTTTTTTTGAGGGAAATATTAGCCTCTTTTTTGACTATTTGGTGGTTCAAGACAACCTCAAAATTTTTAATAGAAAGGAGCTCCCCAATCAGTCCTTCTTGCACTGGAATTTCAAAATCTCGAATGGCTTTATCCTCCCTTCTGACGCTCACTTTCGAGTCTTCCATTTCCCAGGCTTTTTCTCGCATTTTTCTGGCAACCAATCTCATTTTTCCTCCTTTGTTGGCAAAAAAATTGGCTTTCTCTTTGTTAGCAATTATTTCTTTCTCGAACTGGGCGTTTTTTCTTTTTTCTTTTTCAATCTGAGCCTCTATCTCGGCGACTACTACGTAATAGTCTCCCAAATATTGTTGGATTTCGTGTTTGAAAACATCAAGGTAAAGCACTCCATCAGTGAAAGAATTTAAGAAATCGGCGTCGTGAGAAACGACGATACAAGTCTTGCCGTAATTCATCAAGAAACCGGTCAGATGCTCCACGCCAGCTTTATCTAGATTGTTAGTAGGTTCGTCCAAGATTAATAAATCGGGATTTTGAATTAAGGCGGAAGCCAGCAATAGTCTTGATTGCTGACCACCAGAAAGAAGATTCAAAAACTTGTTATAAGGGATTTGCAAATTTACTACTTCCAAAACCTCATCGATTTTTGCATCAATATTATATATTTTTTCCTTAAAACATTTTTCAAAATATTCACGAACGGTTAAGCCCAGTTCTTCTCGCGGAATAACTTGTTTGGCATAGGCAATGGAAATATTCGGATCAAGATAGATTGATCCGTCTTCCGGCTTCAGTTCGCCAGTAATAAGCCGAAGCAAAGTACTCTTCCCCGCTCCATTTTGCCCCATTAAAGTAACCTTCATTCCTTCGCGCACAGCGAAAGAGGCATCAACAAGAATCGGCTTATCGACTCCATATTCAAAAGAAACTTTATTAAATCTGATTACCACGTCATTGCTTGTCATAGAAATAAGATGAAATTATCAAAACCTTACTATAGACCAAAAACAAGAAATTGGAAAGAAAAATTGGGGTTTTTGGTATTGAGGTGTAATTTAATATTCTGCCCCTGTGTCATCCCGGCCCCCGAGCCGGGATCCAGGAGGGTAGTAACAGTCTAGTAAAATGTTGTTATGTTTATTTTTTTAATGATACACAATAAAATAACATTCTTTTAAGTCTAACTGGATCCCGGGTCAAGCCCGGGATGACGCGGTGGGAGTGATTAATTAGTATTATAAAAAATAAGATCTCGTTTTTAGGTGAGATCTTTAGGTTGAATAGTTTTCATAAATATTTTGAAAGTGCTCGAGTTTTTCTTTTAATTTCTTGACATATCTTCTTGAACCATTAATTCCTTCTTTACAATATTTTTCGCACTCAGTAATTTCCTCTTTGAGGAGCTTTATTCGGTATGCCAGAACTTTTTTCCAATCGGTTTGAATCTTGGGAAGATCATGTTTTTTTTGGTGGAGATGTCTACCGACGGTATTGTTTAAATCGCCCGAATCCCTAATATTCCTTGCTGTCTGATTAAAACCTATCCTGCCGGCACTTAAATTTATTTTTATTCTTTTCTGACGGGTAGATTTTTTACCTGTACTGGTTTTTATGTCCTTCAATGTCTTGATTGCCATCCTCAAATCCTTCCTTTGTTTTGAGAAATGATAGAATTAGTAAAAACATTTTATTTAATTTTGGAAAGTTTTGAAAAATTTTCAGTAGATTAATTTATTTTAACTTTGGGTTTTGAGGAAATTTTTGTTAGTTTTCTTGTGAGGACCTGTTTGAGCGAAGCGAGTTCCGCAACAAGAAAATAACAAAATTTTCCTCAAAACCCAAAGTTAAAATAAATTATGAACTAATATATTTTTTACACTTTCAAAATAGAGCTAACAAAGAAATAACCGGCAAATTGTTTGCCGGTTATTGTGAGTTGTGGTAATTAAGATCGGGTGACAAAAGGTATTTTGCCAAGTCATCACCAAAACCTATGATTTTGCTTAGTTCTTCGGCTTTAGAAATCTCTTGAATCAACCATTCAGAATTGAAAAGAGGGTATTTTTTAGAAATCCTACCCCAAATTCGAGCGATAATTTGTCGGATACGTTCTCTACAAATACCAAGTTCCTGACCAATTTTTTCCATTACTTTCGGCTCGAGGTTCTCATTTAAACCGTAATAAACACAAAAAATATTTTGATCGCGGGGTTTAAAAAACAACAATTGCAAAAGTATCTTCTGGATATTTTGCCGGCACTTTTCCAGTTCTTCCCTGGCGACAAAAAAGTTTTCTGGATTAAAACTAGTGTTATCTCTATAAATATGTTTTTTCCCTTCCGAATTTTCTTCTTGAAATAAGGCAAGATCATCGAAATAAACCTCTCTGGTATTATATAAAATCCTCTTTTCGATGTATTTTGAGGTTTTTCCCAAAGATGTGCTTATTTCTTCAAGATTAGGAAGCTCGCCATGCTTAGTTAAATGTTTTTGGATAAAATGAGAAATATTCTTTTCGGAAGCCTGCTGTTGAATAGGCTTAAATACAGTCATAGTGTTATTATAGATGAACTTAAGAATCGATTGAGTAATCCAGAAAGTGGCATAAGTGGAAAAGGCTGTGCCAAAATCAAACTTATAACGCTCAATAGATTTGGCTATTCCGAAAACTCCTTCTTGAATCAAATCATTAATATCAAACATTCTCTTGTATTGATAACGCATACTTGAGGCAATTTTGGTAATCAAAGGCAAATTATTGGTTATCAGCTCGTTACGGGCTTCCAGATTTCCGTTTTGAGCTAAGCGGATCAGCTCCTCCTGCTTTTTTTTGTCCCATTTTTCGTTTTTGATTGAGCTAGTTTTAGCTCTTGGGTGAACGCGAAAGTAGTTATTTTTTTCTCCCATTCTCCTTTCCTCCCAAATTTTTAATGAACATTTCTAATTTAAACTAATTCAATAAGTGATAATTAAAAATGTCAATCCAAAAACTTTTTAATCTCGTATATAATAAAAACAACATTAATTTAATTATCCCAAAATGAAAAAAACCATAATTATAGTTCTCATCATTATTTTAGCAGTTTCGTTTTCTATTCTTTTAGACAAGAGAGGCAAGGGAGCCGGGTTAATATTAATAATAATCAAGACACTTCCCCACCCGCTCAAGTGCCCAAAGAGAATTCCAACCAAAATCAAAATGATATAATCATTAATAATTCTAATATTAACAGTAACAGTAGCAATCTAAATGTTAACAATAACTCAAACCAAAACAGTGGAGCGTTTGGTGTTCCTCTTCCAGATTCTAAAGTCAGGGTGACTAAAAAACCCTTTGGTATTTTTATTACTCCCCAAAATTCTCCTGTTCAGCCGGAAAGATTCTCCGGCTATCATACAGGAACCGATTTTGAAACCTACCCTAGTGAGCAAAATTCAGATGTTTCAATTTTAGCAGTTTGTTCGGGTAAAATGTTGGAGAAAAAATATGCCAGTGGTTATGGTGGAGTGATGGTGCAGAGTTGTAAACTAAATAAGCAGGATATCACTGTGGTTTATGGACATTTAAAATTGGCCAGCATCACAAAAAACGTTGGTGATATTATTCAAAAAGGGGACATATTGGGTATTCTTGGCAAAGGTTACAGTTCGGAAACAGACGGTGAAAGAAAACATTTGCATTTGGGATTTCACAAAGGGACAGGAATTAATATATTGGGCTATGTTCAAAACAAGTCGGATCTAAGTGGCTGGCTTAATCCGTGTGATTATGTGTGTTTTTAAAAAAATCGCTCTAGGAAACGCCCTTTCAGTTTTTTGAAAGGGGAAGAGTGGTTTGGTTTTGGGGATTGTAATGCTTGCGCACTGTGATGATTTGAATTTTCTGATTTTACGCTCTTGGATGTTCCAAGGGGTGACCAGAAAACCTCCTCTTCACTTCCCTTCACCAATATTATTGTAGCACTAATAAAAGAAAAATCCAGTTTATTGAGTTTGTAATTTTGTCGAATCTAAAAATCTCTTTTTTAGGATTTTTTATTATTTTCTTGTTGCGGAACTCGCTTCGCTCAGACAGGTCCTCACAAGAAAACTAATAAAAAATCCTAAAAAAGAGATTTTTAGATTTAGTGGTGTATTTGTTTAATCGCTTTATTCTCTCCACATTTTGTTGAAATATTCCTGAACCATACGATTGGTATTGAAGTAGGATACAAGGGCGATCGATCGTTTCATTTTTTCTTTCCATTCTTCGGGGCGGTTGCTGTAACAATCGATGGCATCCTTTAGTTTCTCAATTAAAGATTCAAAATCTGACTCAT
>JAJXZR010000021.1 GCA_021779915.1 bacterium | reverse complement strand
ATCAGGTATATTATTAATTAAAAGGGTTACCTTTTTTTTCTAAAAAACAATATACCTGAATTATATCTAAAACACTAATCAAACTGCTGGTTACAAGTCAAGATTTCTACACCAGTACCAGAAATTGAAAATTAAAAAACGATCAAATAAGGTATTATTAATTAAAATTTTATAAATATTTTAACCTCACATCCTAGCTTATTTGTCCTTCTTGATCTCTGTCATCATTTTTTCCATTCTGGCGACGGCTTTCCTCGCAGCCTCTTTTTCGGCTTTCTGTTTGCTGGGACCTTTTCCTTTGCCAAAGAGTTTGTCATTTAGGTAGACTCCGATCTCAAACCATTTGTCGTGGTCTGGTCCTCCTTCTCCCATAAGAACGTATTGAGGAGTGATTTTCCATTCCCGTTGTGCTTTCTCTTGCAATGCGGTTTTAGCGTCGATAAAAAGTTGATTTTGCAGAATATCAGGTAGCCTTACTAAGACGTATTTATCGATAAAAGCCCTCGAAACTTCCAATCCACAATCAACATAAAGCGCTCCAATAAGGGCTTCAAATCCATCGGCGAGGATATTTTGTTTGGAACGGGTCTGATTTTTTCTTTCTCCTTTTCCTACCAGCAGAAATTCGCCTAATCCCAATTTTTCGGCGATAGGGGCGAGACTTTCGGCACAAACAAGAGCGGCTCTCCAATTGGTTAAATCTCCTTCTTCATTATTGAAGTTGAAGAAAAGATAATCGGTCACAACCAGCTCTAGAACCGCATCGCCTAAAAATTCCAGTCTCTCATTGCTTTGAAGCTCCCATTTGCGGTTTTCATTCAAGAAAGATCGATGAATCAAGGCATTTTCCAGGACTTTAATATTCTTGAATTTTACTTTAATCTTTTTTTCCAAGTTAACTGCGTTCTTTTCCAGAACTGGAATTGGGGGGTTTTTAATCATGGGATTTTTTAATTTTTAAAAAGCGGAAAAACCTCTTTTTAAAAAGGGAAATGATTTTCTTTTTTGCCTCTGAAATTGAGGTGCCGGAAGTTCGGATTTCTCTTAGCTTCCAAATCATCTTTCCTTCTTCAAAAAGTTGATATTTTTTGTTCAAATATTTAATATCTTGGCCTTCCATTTTCATCTCTGGCTTTCTCTCAAGAGCATCTTCGGGAAGTACTTGAAGATAAAAAGAAAGATTAGCCTTGGGGAAAATTTTGAGCCAAAAATACGAAAAAGGTAAAATCTTTTTATTTCTAAGATAGGCAATATGCACTAATTTATCGTAAATATACCTATCGAAAATAATTACTTGGTAATTTTTGTTGTAAGAAATCATTCTTAGGCGTAAATAGAGAGCATCCAAGAAGAGGATGAAAAATCGGATAAAAGAGGAAAAAGCGGAGATTTTTTTGATTTTTCTCGGTCTATTAGAAGAATCTGCAAGATTTTTCTTATTTTGCTCGTTTTCCTTGGGACCAATGATGTTTTTAAATTTAGGGAATTTCCTCACTAACCTATTAGTCAAAGAGTCATTTACACTGTGGATATAAAGATAAGAAATGCCTTGCCTTCTAAGAAATCGACGCAAGAGGATTATATATTGGCTTTTGCCACTTCCGTCGATTCCCGAAAAAGTAACTATAAAAGAATTATTTATCATAAAATTGCCTTAAACGGGATTTAAAATATTATCAATTGTTTTTGACTTTATATTTGTTATTGCATTTTAAACTTTTTGGCAAGAAAAAAAGGGGGGAAAATAAGTTTTAATCTATTTATCTATAAACTTCGGTGTTTCCCCTTTCTTTTTATAATAATCCCTAATTGCTTTTTTCAAAGCTCCTGCCGCTAAATTTGAACAGTGCATTTTGGGCTCAGGTAGTCCTCCTAGGCTTTTTGCCACGTCCATATTGCTGATTTTCCAGGCCTCCTCAAGCGTTTTTCCTTTTGCCATTTCGGTAATCATTGAAGAGGTTGCAATAGCGGCTCCACAACCCAAGGTTTCAAAACAGATTTCAGAAATACAATCTTCCTTCTTGCTATTCTTTTCTACTTTGATATAGAGAGTCATTATATCTCCGCAAACAGGATTACCAACTTCTCCTTCTCCTGAAGGGGCGTCTATTTTCCCTATGTTTCGCGGATTTAGAAAATGATCCATCACTTCTTTGGAATAATTTTGCATAAGTATACTTTAAATCTTAAATTAAAAATCTCAAAAAAGAAGAGCCGCTTTGGGCGACTCTTCAATTTCAAGACTGTTCGGTGTTTTAAGAGCCGTTATTCTTTCTTGTCCTCTTTCTTATCCTCTTTTTCTTCTTTATCTTTCTGTTCGGGATTCTCCGTTGTTCCTTCTTCGGGTTTTGATGTTTCTCCTGCCTTGCTTTCTTCTTGTTTCTTTTGTTCTTCTTGAACTTTCTGATACATAATTTCTCCGATTTTCTGAGCGGCTTGACTCAATTCTTCAGAAGCTTTTTGAATGGCTTCTTTGTCGTCTTTATCCTTTACTTCTTTCAGAGCGGTAATTTTCTCTTCTATTTTCTTTTTTTCTTCCTCGCTGACTTTGTCCCCGGCTTCTTTTAAGGCTTTCTCTGTTGTAAAAATCAAGGTCTCAGCCAGATTTTTGGTTTCAATCAATTCTTTCTTCTTTTTATCTTCTTCAGCGTGAGCGCTGGCATCCTGTTTCATTTTTTCCACTTCTGCATCGGAAAGACCTGAAGAAGCCTCTATGCGGATTGATTGAGCTTTTCCGGTGGCTTTGTCTTTGGCGGTAACATTAAGAATACCACTGGCATCAATGTCGAATTTTACTTCGATTTGAGGCATGCCACGGGGTGCTGGCGGAATGCCATCGAGATGAAAGCGACCGAGAGTTTTATTATCACCGGCCATCTCTCTTTCCCCTTGCAAAATATGGATTTCAACCGAGGTTTGGCTATCGGCCGCGGTAGAAAAAACCTGTTCTTTGGAAGTAGGGATAGTAGTATTCCTTTCGATAATAGGAGTTCTAATTCCTCCTAATGTTTCGATTCCGAGTGTGAGGGGCGTAACATCCAGAAGTAAAACGTCTTTTACATCTCCCCGAAGAACTCCACCTTGAACTGCTGCTCCAAGAGCGACTACTTCGTCGGGATTTAAGGATATATTTGGCTTTTTACCAAAAAATTCTTCCACCTTCTTCTGAATAATAGGCATTCTGGTTTGACCTCCGACCAAAATTACCTCGTTGATTTCTTCTTTTTTAATTCCGGCATCCGCAAGAGCTTTTTTACATGGTTCCATAGTCTTGTCTGCGAGATCCGTGATTAATTCTTCAAGTTTAGCTCTTGAAAGTTTCATATTAAGGTGTCTCGGACCACCCTCTCCCATTGTGATGAAAGGCTGGTTGATTTCAGTTTCCACTGCGGTAGAAAGTTCGATTTTCGCTTTTTCGGCAGCTTCCTTTACCCTTTGAAGAGCCATATTGTCTTTAGAAAGGTCAATACTTTCGGTCTTTTTAAATTCATCAATAATCCAATCGATAATTTTTTGATCAAAATCGTCTCCACCAAGATGTGTGTCTCCACTAGTAGCCTTGACCTCAATCGATTTATCTTCGCCTCCGCTGGTAACTTCGAGGACAGAGACATCAAAGGTCCCACCACCTAAATCGTAAACAATAATCTTCTCATCCTTATTGCGATTGAATCCGTAGGCAAGAGCGGCGGCAGTAGGTTCATTTATAACTCTTTCCACTTCGAAACCGGCGATTTTACCGGCATCCCGGGTGGCTTTTCTTTGGGCGTCATCAAAATAGGCGGGAACCGTGATAACCGCTTTTTCAATTTTTTCTCCCAATTTTGCCTCAGCGTCAACTTTGAGTTTTTGAAGCACCATAGAAGCAATTTCTTGAGGCTTTTTCCACTCTTCGCCGATCTTAATTTCTACTCCGTCATCTTCCCCAGCTCTCAAGGAAAAAGGAAAAAGTTTGATATCATTTTGTACCTCCGGATCAGTAAATTTTCTTCCGATAAGCCTTTTAGCAGAAAAAATGGTATTCTCCGGATTTGTGACAGCCTGTCTCTTGGCGGGAACACCCACTAAACGTTCTTTGGATTTAGAAATCGCCACAACTGATGGGGTAGTCCGATTACCCTCTTGATTTTCAATCACTTTTGGTTTATCCCCTTCCATAACAGCCATACAGGAGTTGGTGGTACCAAGGTCGATACCGATGATTTTTGTCATGTTGGTAAAATTAAAATTATTTATACTGAGATTTTATAAAATAATTTAGCACTCGTCAAGTCCGAGTGCTAGATTAGTTTAGAAAGTTCATAAAAAAAGTGTCATCCCGGGCTTGACTCGGGATCCAGGTTAGTCTCACTAATTATTCTAATTGCACCAATTTACCTAATTATTCTAAACAAAATACCAAGAACCAATTTCTAAGTTTTATTTTTTATTGTTTGGTGCTTTTTTAAGTCAATTAGTATAATTAGAACAGTTAGAGTAATTTTATGTTCTCCTGGATCCTCGCTTTGTGCCACCGCTAAAGCTAAGGCGACACGCGGTCGTAAGGATGACACGGTGGAATATCTTCTTGATAAACTTGATGAACTTTATAACTTTAAAAACTTGATAAACTAGCCCCTCATTCCAGTTTCGGTGAGGAGTTCATAAGTTTTACGAGTAGTTTCTTCCCAGCTGAAATTTTTTACCCATTCCAATCCTTTGGCGCGCATTTGAGCTTTTTTCTCTGGGGAAGTGGCCAAGGTACGAATGAGCGAGGTTAATTCATCGACTTTGCGTGGGTTAAAATAGGAAGCACAAGCCCCACCAACCTCAATAAGACTGGAATTGCGAGCACTTATAACAGGGACTCCACAAGCCATGGCTTCTAAAAGGGGAATGCCAAAACCTTCGTAAAGAGAAGGGAAAACAAAAAATTCCGATCCCCACAAAAGAAACGGCAGGTCGGAAATATTGAAATTACCGGTCATAATAATATCTTTTTTCCAAGCAGAAGTAGCGATCTGATTTTTCAGCTCTTCAGCCATCCACGCTTCGCTTCCAGCCAAAACTAGTTTCCAATCTTTAAAACTTTGCAGAGTTTTAATTCTTTCAAAAGCGCTTACCAGTACCCCAAGATTTTTTCTTGGCTGGATTGCTCCGACATAGATCAAATATTTGCAATTTGTTGGGATTTTATATTTGTTTTTAATCGATTCGACTTGATTTTTCTCTTCCGCACTTGGAAGATGAAAAAGTTTTTCGTTGTATCCATGATAAATTACGCTGACTTTGGAAGGAGAAACACCGTACATTTCGGTCAAATCTTTCGCGGTAGAACGGGAAACAGCGATAATTTTGTTTGCTTTTTTAACAGCATAATTAGTCAGTTTATTTAGCATAAAAAGATCTTTTGGCGGGAAAAATTTGGGAAATATTTTAAAAGCTAAATCGTGGATAGTAACAACAGTTTTAAGACCGGTGTGGCGCATAATAGGGAGGTTGTGAAGAGGCATCCAGAGGACGTTGGGCTTGTTTCTTCTAACCATGCGAGGCAGTTTCAGTTGGGTCCAAAGAAATGGAAAAGATTCTTTTATAATTCGATAATTGGGATAAATTTTGAATTTTAAATCGGGGTTAAGGTCACCTTTCAAATAAATGTAAAAAAGGGCATCAGGAGCGATTTTACCGAAATTATCCAGTAAATTGAGAATATAAATCCTGGTTCCGTCAATTCTCTTGTAGCAAAGATCGGCGGCATCAATGCCGATTATGTTTTTAGTTTTGTTTTGCATCATAGTTTGCTAATGTTTGCATTTCAATTATAAAAGATTTTAATTTATCTTTATCTTTCACTTTAACCAAACTTCCGTTGGGTACGAAAAGAATCCCGCACTCCTGACCGGAAGAACATTCATTAACATTGGTTTTTCCTTCTTTCAGCTCCTTGATTTTCCCCTGGGAGATAATTTCCCCGTCTCTTTCAATCTCTGCCAAGTCGCCGTTCATTATTTTTCCCGAAACAACTTTTCCGCCAAATATCATATCTTTTTTGTCGGTTCTAAAGATAGCCAGCACCTCTAATTCTCCATGATCAATTCGAGCTTCCTTCATTGTAATTATTTTTTTCATTTCTTCTTGCGCGTCTTCCAATAAATGGTAAATTACATCAAAAAAACGAGGTTTGATGTTCTCTTTCTCTTGAACTTCTCTTGCTGTAAGACTCAAGGAAACCCGAAAACCATAAAGGACTGAATTACTCACTCTGGCAAGTACGATATCTGACTCATTAATTTGTCCCACGCCCGATTTAATGATTTTTACAACAACATCTTCGATTTTTAAATTCTCCAATATCTGCTGGAGAGCTTCTAGAGATCCTTGAGTGTCAGCTTTTAAAACTATATTGAGCTTCTTATATTTGTTTTCCTTCAGAGAGTCTTCCATCCTTTTAAGAGGAGAAGAACTTGCCACCGGAATTTTTTTAGCGGGGTTAATTTTTCGTAATCGAGTAAAGTCTTTGTCTTTTTTTACCACTTGAAAAACGCTTCCCGCTTCGGGAAGTTTGCTAAAACCTAAGATGGTGACAGGAGTTCCCGGGGGTGCGAAGTTAATCCTTTCGCCGGTAAAACTTTCCAGCAGTTTGGCTTTTCCTGAAACATTAGCCGCTTTAATGCATTCTCCTTTTCTTAAAGTTCCACTTTTGACGATGACAGTGGCAATCGCTCCTCGATTTTTGTCCAAATGAGACTCGATAACTAGTCCAATAGCCTCTCTTTCTGGTCTTGCTTTTAAATTTTCAATTTCGGCCACTAGCAGTATGGTTTCTAATAACTCGTCAATATTTTTGCCCTGTTTGGCAGAAATTTCTACGTATGGTACTTTCCCACCCCATTCTTCAACCAAAACTCCGCTTTCTGCCAATTCACCCTTAACTTTGTCGGGATTGGCTTCTGGTTTATCGATCTTGTTTAAGCAGATTATATATGGCAAATCACCCGATTGAACACTTTTAATCACTTCCTTAGTTTGTGGTTTAACACCGTCGTCGGCTGCAACAATTATGATTGCGATATCGGCCATTCCGGCTCCTCGGGATCTCATTTTATGAAAAGCTTCGTGACCGGGTGTGTCGACAAAAGTAATAGTTTTGTTTTTTATTATGGTTATAGGGTATGTAGCTAGAAAAAAGAATATTATTAATGGAGCTACAAATAAAGGTTTGTCCGAATTACTGCTTCGAATAACGCTACCTGCAATGATAATTGTATCTTTTAATTAAATAATCTATAACATCTGTGACTATAGGTTTTCCTTTGACATATTCAATAGAAATGTTTATAATGAAATCATCTGTTAAATCATCAATCAAAAAAAGTTCATTGT
>JAJXZR010000042.1 GCA_021779915.1 bacterium | reverse complement strand
ACAGGCTGGGTTTGGCCATTCATCTGGGTCTGGGCAACAATCCTCGTCAATATGCTTTCCTTTGTGTTGCCTGCTTTTATGAGGTTTGTCGTGTTTTTCTCCGCAGGTAAGCAAAATTCTTTTCGGAGCGGGCCTCTTTATAATGGGAGAAGTAACAATTTTTGGAACAATTTTTTTTTCAACTGCGGGAGTAGTGTTTAATTTCAGTGTTGAAAGAATATAATAAAATTCTTTAAAACTGTTTTTTACCTCCTTTTCCCCGTCATAATTTTGGTATCCAGAACTATTTTCCAGAACGGGGACGATGTCGTAGACGTAGCTCCCGTTAAGCAGTCTAAAAAAATAAGTTTCTTTGTAGCAAGGATCATCTTTCAGAATATATATTTCTTTAGCAGGATAGCTCTCGGTTCCTATGGAGGCGTCATCATAATTTTTGCAACTCTCAGCTTTAAAGGAAACCGGATCCTTTAGAACCAGATTGACGGAATATTTGGGATTAAGAAAACTTGTTTTTTCGGGCGGGTTGTAGATAAATATTTCAAAGCCTCTAGCCTTGTCATTGGAGAAATTTTCGCTGAAAGAAATTTTGTATTGATAGTTGTAGTTTTGACCAACTAGTTTTTCAGTTTGAGGTTTTGGCCAGTCCTCAGGAAATTTGAGCGAAAAATTGTAATTAGAGTCGGAATAAGTTTGCCACTTGTCTATTTCTTCTTGTAAAATAGGAGCCTGCTCAGACGAAGTGTATTCTGGGCTAGTTGGTTCGTCTTTTGGGATAGCTGTGCCTTGCCCGGAACTGGTTTTGGGTTTGGAAATAATTTTATTATTGCTTTGCCCGTTACTTTTCAAATACAAAAAACCGTCGATAACTATCAAAATTAACACGATAAGAACAAGCGATATTGTTTTCCAATTACCAAGGTTGGCAAAAAGTGTCGTTTTTTTTTCCGATAAAGACGAAAAAAAGGAGGACTGTTTTTTTTTCTCCGTCTGCTCCTTTTCAAGTATTCTTTTTTTCTTGTCAACTTGTTTTTTAGCTCGCTTTTCTTTTGTAATTTTTTTCTTTTTCGGCATTGAAAAATCCCGATTAATTTTTAACTACGAACGTATTTTGTACTATTTTTTTATTTTAATAAAAAAAGAAAAATGTCTTTATAAACTTTATAGCTTTACGAACTTGATAAGCTAATTTTGTGGGTGATGTAGGACTCGCCTTGCCATCCGGCATGGCGCCATGTTGAATAACATGGCGAACCTTAAACTCGGTTAGAACTTCAAAATTGTTTTTTGTGGGTGATGTAGGACTCGAACCTACGACCTCCTCGGTGTAAACGAGATGCTCCACCAACTGAGCTAATCACCCTAAAATTAAGTTTATCAAGTTCATAAAGTTTATCAAGCTATAAAGTAAATTTTTTAAATTTAAGTTTATAGAGATAAACTTGGAGAAACAGAACAAGTCGTTATTTAAAAGACATTCAATAGAAAACAATAACTTGATAAACTTTTAAACTTTATAACTTGATGAACTAATGTGTGGGTGCAGGGGGGTTCGAACCCTCGACCAATGGCTTAAAAGGCCACTGCTCTACCAGCTGAGCTATGCACCCTAAAATTTTTAACTAATCTCTGTAATTTCCTGAACTTTAAAAGGGTACTGCTCGGACTTTATCCGCCCTAGGCGGAAGCTGAGCTATGCACCCTAAAATTTTTAACTAATCTCTGTAATTCCCTGAACTTTAAAAGGGTACTGCTCGGACTTTATCCGCCTCTGGCGGGAGCTGAGCTATGCACCCTAAAATTGCTGACAAGGTTGTCTTCCCTTTAAAAAGGTGATACAAAGAAAAAATAAACTATCTCCCTAGTCAACTAATAAAGGCTACTACTAAAGAAAAAGGGAGAAAAAGTTTTTTGTCAATGTTAGCTTCATTAACTAGCCGTTAAAATCAACCAAAATGACCAATTATATAACGCAAGAAGGGCTTAATGAATTCAAAAAAGAATTGGAGGAACGTCTTGAAACCAGAAAAGAAATAGCCAGGAGCATTAAAAGTGCCAAGGAACAAGGAGATTTAAGTGAAAACGCGGAATACTCAGCAGCCAAAGGAGAGCAGGCAGAAAACGAAAGAAGAATTAATTGGCTCAAAGGAATCATTAAAAAATCCAAAGTAGCGGAAAAAGCTTGTAAAGAAAAAGTAGAAGTGGGTTGTTTTGTTGAATTGGGCAAAGAAAAAACCGGAGCAATCAACAAATTCCAAGTTGTCGGAACCCACGAAACCAACCCAGCTGCTGGAAAAATTTCCTACGAATCCCCCATCGGCAGGGCTCTTATGGGCAAAACTGTGGGAAATAAAATAGAAGTTGAAACCCCGATGGGTAAGGACGAATACTTAATCAAGAGCATCAGCTAGATTTTTTCGAAAACTTATATCCTTCTGTTTCAAGAATCTCAATTTTTTTCTCTCTTCCTCGATTATACCCACCAGTCCTTCCATCTGACCGGATAACGCGGTGACACGGAATAGCAGGATCAAAATTCTTGTTAAGTATGTTTCCTACCGCCCGATGCGCTCCAGGTCTTCCGGCTCTTTTGGTCACCTCTTTGTACGTTAAAACCTCACCTCGAGGAATTTTTTTGACTATCGCAAAAACTTTTTGAGTGAAAGTTGGCATTTTTTATTTTGATTTGAGAGATTTCTTATTAGATGCTTTTGAAATAAAATTATTACCATTTACTACCCTTCGATCCGTCTTCTTTTCTATTTCTTCCCATTCATCAGTTAAATCTTTGCGGATTTCAATACTTTTTAATCTTAGGTTGATCCAACTTCGGCTATAACCTTTTTTCAAATAGGTTTGAAGCACACGATTAATTGCTAATTCCGGATCAACCGATTCTTCAAGTCTTTCATAACCAACTTGAGCCAACCACAATTTAAAAGGCTCCGCCTTAGGTGAAGGAATAGATTGGATCAATCGTAACATGTTTTTAGTATCAGCTATGTCCGTCATGTAATACTTGCCGTCTAAAGATCTCATTTTAAGTTGTCCGATATTTTCGGACAACTGACTTCCCTCCTTTTCTAGCTTAGTTTTAAGATCGTTCCAATATTTCCTCGGCCGATTGTTTTTAGCAAGTACAGCAATAATGTCCACTACTGAAAAATACCAAAGTTCTTTTTCATCATCCCAAACTCGACGAATCTGTTTACCTCGAAATAAGGCAATTTTGGTTGTTTCCATGGTTTTTGAGATTAAGTTAATTATTTTAATCTCAGGTTAACATAGCAAAGATAAATTTTTGATAAATTTTAAATAAAACGAAAATCAGGATGTTAATTATTTTTCAATCTCTATTCCCAAAACCCCCCATTTCATCTCATCTTCTTTAGAATAAAATTGCCGAATTTCTGCCAGCAATTCTTTCACGCTTTCCCCGCCAAATTTTTCAACTTCAAAAACCGAAAAAAGTTCCTTAAAAGATTTAAACCTATAAAGCCCCACTACCTTGACCACAATCTTCTCTCCCGATTTCCCCTCACAACCGAACTCAATCTCATCCCCAACTTTAATCTCTCGCCTCTTCCCATCAAAAAGCCGAGATTCAATTGTCTTTTTGCCGGTTTTAATTTTGGAGAAAGGTTTGCGGGAGAGAGCTAGGTAGTGAATAGACATGAAATTAACTTTTTATTTAAGAGTATATTCTCTATTCGCTTTAACATACAACTCCTTCTGAAAATCAAAGAAAATTGATCTGATTTTCTCTACGTTACCGAGAGATTGTTCGGCATTAGCAATAGCGTGATATTTTAGATTTAACAGAATAGGTAGCTTCTCTTCATTCAGCTCTTCAACGCCCTTCTCTTCGTATTTTGATAAAACAAAATTTAAAAAATCTTTTTGTTTTTCATCCAAATCTTTAAAAATTTGATCTTGGGACTGTTTTACTCTTTGTCTTCTGGAAATCGGCTGTGTCAGAAAAGAAATATAGCTCAGAACATCAAGTAAGTCGCAATCCTTCGCATCAATCATATTTTGTAAGGCCTCCAACTCTTCTTTCCCAAAGCCTTTTTCGGCAATTTTTTCCAGAAACGCTTTACGAGTGGTTGGGTTCGACCAAATTTTTCGAAGCTCCTCTTCGTTCTTAAAAAATTCCGGCATGACGCCAAACATATTATTCATAAATTCTTCCACGGAAATTGGTTTGCCACTAGCACTCCAAAATGAAGTAGAAATCATATGCTTAATTTCTCTTTCTTTTCCGTCACGTAATTTAATTTTTAGTTTTCTTTTTGGCGAATTTTCACATTCGCATGGGTCTTTTCCGCATTTTAGACAAATTTTTGGAGGTTTTTCACATGCACAAGGGGTCTGCCCACAAAGAGGACACGATTTTAGCGGTTTCTTCTCGCAGATGCATGGATTCTGTCCACACTTTGAACAGACCTCTTCTATCGGTTCACCATCCCACTCAGGATCAGAGAAATGTTTGTAAGCATCAACAAAATCGTAAATAGTAAAATATTCTTTACCATCGAAAAGTCTAGTTCCGCGACCAATAATTTGTTTAAATTCGATTATGGAGTTGATCGGTCTCATTAAAACAATGTTGCGAATATTCCTTGCATCTACACCAGTCGAAAGTTTTTGTGAAGTTGTAAGAATGGTCGGAATAATTTTTTCATTATCTTGAAATTCTCGCAGAAACTGTTCTCCTCGAAAGCCATCATTGGCGGTTACTCGGACGCAATAATTCGGATCTTTGCTTTTTTTCATCTGATTTACCAAATCTCGTACCATAAGAGCATGAGGCTGGTTCGCACAAAAAATTATTGTTTTCTCGTTTTGGTTTATTTCATCCAAGACTATCCTTACACGTTTTGCTTCTCTTTCTTTTATTTCTATAATCTTATTAAAATCATCTTCTTCGTAAATTTTACCTTCTTCCACTTCACCCTCAACTATTTGATCGTCGGAAGCAAAAACATAATCATCAAGCGTTGTTTTAATTCGTTTGACTTTAAATGGCGTTAAAAAACCATCATTTATCCCTTCTTTTAATGAATAGATGTAAACAGGTTCGCCAAAATACCTGTAAGTGTCCACATTGTCCTTTCGTTTTGGTGTAGCAGTGAGACCCAGTTGAACTGCGGGAGAAAAATATTCCAAAATTCCCCTCCAATTCCCCTCATCATTAGCTCCTCCCCGATGACATTCATCGATGATGATAAAATCAAAAAAGTCTGACGGATATTCTCCAAAATAGGGTGCTCCATTGGGACCACTCATGAAAGTCTGGAAGATTGTAAAGAAAATACTGCCACTGGTTGGCACACCACCTTTTCTGTGGATGTCTAGCGGATTAATACGGACTAACGCATCTTGAGGAAAAGCGGAAAAGGCGTTGAAAGCTTGATCGGCCAGAATGTTTCTATCGGCTAAAAACAAAATTCTCGGCCGGCGTGTTCCATGAGAAGTCAGATTCCAACGCGTTTGAAAAAGTTTCCAAGCAACCTGAAAAGCCACCGCTGTTTTTCCCGTTCCAGTTGCCATCGTGAGGAGGATTCTACTTTTTTCCTCCGCCACTGCATTTAAAATATTATTGATCGCAATTTCTTGATAATATCTTTTGCCAAATTCTCCCTCATTTGGAACGTTTACAAAAAATTCTTTCCAAGCGTTTTGATCGGAAAAAGCTTTATTCCATAGTTCTTCGGGTGTGGGAAAACTACTGATATTTCCCTCTTTACCCGTTTTCATTGAGATTTCATAAATCTCTTTACCATTGGTGGCATAAGTATAGGCAACTTGCATTTTATCTGCATACGCTTTGGCTTGAGCGACACCCTCAGTTGCTTCCAAATTTTCCGCTTTGGCTTCAATCACGCCAATTTTACGATTTCTATAAACCAAAACATAATCAGCAATTTCCGGTTTACTTCGCAGTCCACCAGCTTGAATTCTTCCGTCGGTAATATGAAACTCTCGAAGAATTTTTGATTCCTCGATCTCGCCCCAACCACTGGCTTTCAGCATGGGGTCAATATATTCCGCTCTGGTTTCGGCTTCATTCATGTCGTTTTTTTCTTATGCTCAATACCGATCTTCCAAACGCCTTTTTCCAAAAAAGCTTCAATAGTCTGTCTAGTAGCTTTATTGATAAGGTTGGAATGGGAAAGTTTATTATCTTTTGCATAGTCAGCCAAGGTAATAATTTTTTTACCTTCCAGATATGCTAATCGCTTATGGTAACTATTAGTTAAGGCTTTTCCCACTATTTCTTCCATGGTGGCAGTCGCACCTTTTGCGTCAAATTCTCTGAAAGCTTCGTAATATTTTTTTCTATCAATAAATTTTATATTGATCGGAACAAATCCTTCGCGAATCAATAAATAATTATTAAGAACGCGTCCAATTCGTCCATTACCATCGCAAAACGGATGAGTATACTCAAAAACTAGATGCAATTTTGCTATACGCTTAATGATGTTTTCGTGACTCTCTGCATTATATTCGGACAACATTTTTTCCAAACGCGAAGAAACCTCTTCTGGACTTGGAGCAATATGACTGCCAACGCGAACAAATTCATTATTCATCCTAAATCTCCCGGCAATATCGTCGCGAATGTTAGAAATTAGCATCTTATGAAGAAACAAAATCACTTCAAGAGTGAGTTCCTGCTCTTTAGATCTTTTATTGATATATGAAACAACTCTCGCCAGGTTCTTGGCTTCAAAAATTTCTCGTTCACTAATAAACCGATCCAAATCAATCTGCAAAAGGATTTTCTCCGTTTCTTCAAGCGAAAGGGTACTGTTTTCAATAGCATTAGAATTGTACACCTGCTCAGCCACCTCTGCTTCAGAAATAATTGCAACAAGGGCATTTTTACCTATAGAGGCTCGGTAGTATCTCTCTCGCAGGGAATTTATCTTATTATAAACATTGAGTATCTTTGTCATAGTTCAACATTAGTTATTCCTTATTATACATCTTTTCACGCTTTTGTCAACATAACAGTGAAAAACACATAAAAAATCCTACATTTTCACGCTTTTGGCTACAACTCCCCCGCAAACGCCTTCCTCAAAACTGACTTCCTCAACTCCTCTAAATCGGCTAATTTTTGTTTATAAATCGATTCCAGCTTTTTGGTTTCGGCGGAAAGAGCGTCAATATTTTTAACTATATTTTTTTGTTTTCGAATGGATGGTATTGAAATTTTGATATCCTTAATCATAGGAACCGTCAATTGTGGTATCGAAGTACCCGTATTGGAAAATTTAAAGTTACGAGTAATATAATACAAAAAAGAAAGCTCAATAATTTTTGTATTTGGGATAAGTACAATTAGCCTGACTACGGGATAGAAAATTTCTCTTCTTATCTCTGCATATCCAATGGTTCCTCTAGCTGATATGGTTATGCTTGGTTCTATAACTTTTTTTATATCTGTATATCCATAAAGACCTTTTTTCTTTATTCCATTAGCAAATATTGGCACATTGTATTTTTCAGTTTTTATTTTTGAAAGATTGTTTTTGGGGACATCTCCTCCTGCGAATAATTTTTCGCAAACTTTATTTATTGTCGTATCCTCCCAATCTTTCCCTGGATTCGCAAAAACACTCTGCAAATACGACTCAAAAAGTTCTTTGGCATTTTGAAGATTTTTCTCCGCATTTTCTTTCGCCTTGGCTGTTTTTTCAAAAACTTCATCCAGGATTTTGACGAGGCGGTGTTGTTCGGGGAGAGGGGGGAGTGGGATCAGGATGTTTCCTATTACTGGCAAATTCAGAGATGGATATTTATGGTCTTGAATCAAATCTTGAGCTTTAATTTCGTGTAAAAAATAAAACAAATAACTATTATTTAAAACTTCCTCATTAGTTTTTATCGTAGCTAAATGGCTTGAAACATAACCATCGGTTCCCAAAATAACCCTATGATTTAAAAAAGTCGAGGCACCACTTTTAGGCAGAAGGATCGTTCCTTTATTAAATAATTTTAAAACTTTAGCCCCTTTCTCATTAAGATAGTCAGATGATTCTGAAATAGTTCCAATATGAATTTTCCCGATATCAGAAGTTCTGAAAAAAGGATAAACTCCATCAACAAAAAACTCTTTTTTCTGTGGAGCAGAATTTCCAGCACCAATATCGCAAACCTCAACAAGCTTTTTTGTTTGCCAGCTTGTTTTTTTGTTGCCTTTAACCATAATTTGATTTTTACGATACAACGACATTTTTTACAAAATCAACTATTTTTTTATAACCACCACTTTCCGTACACTTATTGTTATTCTCTTCTAAGCTTACATAGAAATCAACATCGGCACATGTTCCTTTAGTTAAACCGATGCTAGTTTCAAGATCAGGATCAATCCTCAAACAATTAATGATTACCTCGTTGGCTTTTAACTTTTCAATATTTTCGTTAAGAATTTTGTGCGAAATAGAATTATTTTTACAAGCATCGTTGTCGCCGTCATACATACACCAAACTTTAATACCAAACTTATGGAGTAAATTTGCAAACTTATAAAAATGATATTTGCCGACAGTTTCTATAATGGTTATTTTTGCAGTTCCACTTTCATCGTAAAAAGCGCCTTTGGGATTATTGAAAAGAAATGAAAACATGGCTTTTTCTGTAGAGCCTTCAACTAAAATAACTTTTTGCGATAAAAAAGCATTTGCTCGCGTTGGATCAATCCATAGCAAATATCTGAGATGATCGGATTTTGTGATTTTTGTAGATTCTTCTGCTAATTCCCGTTCTGTTAGTTTTGGATTTTTACACTCATTTTTTGCCAAAGCCATTAAATTACCGTTGTTTATGCAAATTTCGTCAATTTCTTTATCTGTTACTTGCAAAATTTTTGAAATAACTCCTTCCATATATACTCTTTTAATCTGGGAATATTTTTCAACATTATTTAGGAAATATGGAGAATGTGAAGTTAAAATGACTTGTGCATCAGGTAAATTGGCTATCTCCTCAAGTTTATTACGAAAATATGTCTGATGATTTGGGTGTAAAAATAATTCCGGTTCTTCAATTATATAAAAGGTGCAGTCATTTTTCGCCAGCTTCTTTCCTGTTTTTAGCTCCCCCTTATTTAATTCAGCTAGATTAGCAATAAGAGAAAACATCATCGAACGTTGAAATCCATCACCCTGCGATTCAAGTGGTAATTTATAATCAATTCCTTCTATACTTGTGTGTGGTCTAAAACATGATTTAATAAGGTCTTCTGCATTAGGTGGCACTAAATCAAAACCGATTTGCACATTGCCGTAATCAAGCATTTTTTTTGAAATGCCCTCTTTTAATTTTTGAATAGTACTACCTTCGCCCTCATTTATAAAAGTTGATAATTCACTTATAGATTCGACAATCCGACCATAATACTGATTTTTTTCATCTTCAACTTTTATTCGTGCAATAATATTTTTCGTTACAAGTTGATTCAGAGATGAATTTGCTGTGAATTTTAATTCTTCGCTTAGCGATCTAACGGATGGTATATAGATCACATCGCCAAAGCTGGGTTTGGCAACAGTTTTCCAGCCAAGTAATTTTGTATCTTTTATATCCCCATCTGTTTTGCCGGTGTAGCCATAATATTCACACGCCAACGCCTTATCGCTTATTTTACTTCGCGATAAGACAGCACGAACTTTAAATTTGTCATCAACTAGGTATTCTTCTGGATGAGTAAACTCTTCATCTGTTTGCAATTCAAACTCCACTTCAATATAAGGATCATCGCTTATGTCACTATTAACATCTTTAAGAGCAAGTTTTTCCTTGCCGAAAAACCAAAGTAAAGCAAATAAAATATTACTTTTGCCAGAATTATTTTCACCAACGAAAACTATATAATTTGACATATCAACGCTACTATCAACGTATGACTTTATGCCGTGAATTTTTATCTGTGAAATTTTCATAATTAAATAGTTTATTTAGTTTTATTTTCTTCATTTTCACCTTCGCCCAACTCAAGCACTTTAATTTCTTGCATGCTACCACCAGTCAAACCTTTCAAGTCCCCATAAATTCCGAACGTATTATCTATAACTCTTTGAACTTGTTTCTCTCTCTTTGCCCAGATGGCTTGATATGATCTTTTTTCTTTATCAATATCATTTTTCATTTCAATAAAAGCTTCTGCAATGGTTTGAATTCTTTGTTTGAAATCCACGCTGTTTACATAAGCGTAAACTACATCTCTTTTTTCGTCTTTTCCAGTTAAAGCTCTGTTTGCTTCGGAAACTTTTAATAAGTTGTATCTTAGTAAAGAAGCTAAATTGATAGCCAATTTTACATCACAAACAAAAACACCGTCACGAAGCAAAAATCCCTTTACGTCTGTCGGTAAAGCTATTGATACAATTACCGCTAAATCAGCTTTAATCGCACGTTGGTCCTCTTTAAGTTTTTGAATCCATCCTTCGCTCCATGCCTTGGTTTTTTTCGATTCCCAAATTATCTGCCCACATAAGCGACTGGAACGATCAATAATTTTATGAATAACATCGGCACCTTTCACACCTTTTGGTACAGGCACGATTTCATCCTGTGGGAATTCTGTTTTTAAGATTTCTTCAAGCTCCAATTCTAAAACCTCGCCTTGTGTTTGTTGTGATCCCTGTTCAAGCTTTCTAGCTAAATCATCTTTGGCTTTTGTCGCATCAGTTAGCTGTTTTTTTAGTTGAGCAATAACATATTGCTGTTCCTCGGTTGCTTTCTTGTTTGCCTCTTCAATGATTGTCTTTTTTGCTTCTTCCAATTGTCTCATTTTCTCTAGTTCGAATGCCTGTTTTTCCTCGTCCAATTTTATTTTTTCTTTGCGTAATTCGATCTCATTTTTTGTAGCTTGAGCTAATTTTTCTTCTTTATTTTTGAGTTGTTCCTCGAGGAAGGCTGTTTTTGCACTTTGCTCTTTTTCTGCTTTGGTCCTAGCATCTTTGTAGAGCTTTAACCTTTCTTCGCTCATTTTATCGTTTACTTGCTTTGCAACGACTGAATCAATTTCTTTTTTACTCGTGGCAAGCACATCGGCTTGTTTCTTTAAATCTGCTTCTTTCTGCTCTAGCTCCGCCTCTTTTACCTTTTGTTTTGTTTCAAAATCTTTTTTAATTTTTTCCTCAATTTGGTGTGTCAAAACATCATCAATTGAGATTGATTCTCCACATTTAGGGCATTTAATTTTCTGTTCAGTATTATTCATAATTATAAAAATTTATTGATATTATCTAAAATTTCCCCGCTCTCCTCATCCAACCTCCTAATCTCCTCCAAAATCTCCCTCGGCTCTCTCAAAATCACCTCGTCGTTTTTATTCGGGTTTTTGACTGACAAATCAAAAGTTTTTTGATCGATCCCAGAAACGTCGATGCTCCAGGAATTTTCACTGTCTGATTTGGTCCCTTCAACTCCGCTCAGGGCAAGCTTTTGCAATTCCACAAATTCTGCTAAGTCGGATTCGGACAAGGGATTTCCCTTTCCTAGATTGCGAGGGAGGTTGAGTTGATAGAACCAAACTTTTTTTGTGGGTGCGCCTTTTTCGAAAAATAAAACCACGGTTTTTACGCCGGCACCTTGGAAGGAGCCTCCGGGGAGGTCTAGCACAGTGTGGAGATCACAGTTTTCTAATAATAATTTGCGGAGAGAGACTGAGGCGTTGTCGGTGTTGGAGAGGAAGGTGTTTTTGATAACGATGCCGGCTTTGCCTCCGGCTCGGAGGATTTTGATGAAGTGTTGGAGGAAGAGGAAGGCGGTTTCGCCGGTTTTGATGGGGAAATTTTGTTGGACTTCTTTTCTTTCTTTTCCGCCGAAGGGTGGATTGGCGATGATGACGTCAAAACGGTCTTTTTCTTGGATGTCGGACAGGTTTTCAGATAAAGTATTCGTGTGTTTGATGTTGGGGGTTTCGATGCCGTGGAGAATCATGTTCATGACGCCGATGATGTAGGGCAAGGCGATTTTTTCTTTGCCAAAGAAAGTTTTAGTTTGCAAAACATTCCATTCCTCGGAATTTAATTTCTCGCGGTTAGTCGTCAGATAATTAAAAGCTTCCACCAAAAATCCGGCTGACCCGCAGGCGCCGTCATAAATTGTTTCGCCGATTTTGGGATCGACCACTTTCACAATCGTTCGAATGAGCGGACGCGGAGTGTAGTATTGACCGCCATCGCGACCGGCGTTGCCCATGTTTTGAATTTTGCTTTCATAAAGATGGGAAAGTTCATGTTTTTCTTCGTTGGTTTGAAAATGAAGCTTGTCCACAATGTCTAAAATATTTCGGAGGGAATAACCACTTTGAACCTTGTTTTTTAGTTCGTGGAAAATTTCTCCAATTTTATTTTCAATCGTATTCGAATCCTCGGTTTTGAATTTCTTTAGGTATGGAAACAGTTTAAGATTGACAAAATCTCTCAAATCATCGCCATCCAGAGTTTTATGGTGATCCATTTTCCCGGAAGCTTCTTTGGGACAAGCCCATGATTGCCAACGAAATTCCGGCGATAAAATATATTTATATTCCTTGCCAATCAGTCGAGCTTCTTTTTCTTTCTCCTTTTCCAAATCATCAAGATATTTCAAAAACAAAATCCAAGAAGTCTGCTCGATATAATCAAGAGCACTTCCTGCATTATCCGCCCGAAGAATATCATCAATGTTTTTTAACGCTTGCTCAAACATAATTTTATTTCCCCAACTTAAAACTAATCTTTATCTCACCCTACACCCAATCTTCAATTAAATCCACAAACCCCCACAGCAAAAGAGTATTGGGATTTTGGGGGATGTTGGTTTTGTAAAAAAGAGAGCTTCAGATTCAGGCTTTTTTGGGGGTTTTTATCATTTCCCCAATTATACCCCCAATTGATTTTGTAAATCAAAAAAGTTGCCTCCTGGCTTAAAAATTCGGATCAATAGATTTTAGTTCTTCCAGCGTTTTTTTCACAAATTGCCCGAATTTACGGTTTTTCTGTCTTTTTTCGAAGTCGGTCATTTCGTAGTAGTCGTTTTCTTTTTTGAGTCGAAGATAGTTTTGGTATTTGTCTTCATCTAGTTTTTTACTTTTAACTGCTTTTTGGACGGCACAGCCGGGCTCGTGTATGTGGGTGCAATCAGCGTATTTGCATTCTTTCGCCAAGAAGGTTATTTCGTCAAAGACATTTCCTGAATCCACATTCGCATCGGCCACGCCGACTTCTCTAGTGCCGGGGTTATCAATTACTATTCCACCATTTGTCAAAAAATACATTTCTCTTTTGGTAGTCGTATGTTTTCCCCTCCCAGTGGAATCGCTTGTCTCCTTTGTTTTAAGGGCGTCTTTTTTCAGTAATTTGTTAATAAGGGACGACTTTCCCACACCTGACGAACCCAGAAAGCAGTAAGTCTTGCCTTTCTTAATATGATCTAGCAGTTCCTCGATTCCCCGTTCAAGAAGGGTGCTGGTCGAAACAATATCGATATCTTTAAATCTGTTTCTGATTTGTTCAATTTTCTGATTTAGTTCAATTTTGGAGACCAAATCGATTTTATTCAAAACAATAACCGGTTTAACTCCTCCTTCGTTTGCCAAGACAAAATATCGTTCGAAGCGGTTGAGGTTGTAATCCCTGTCTAGTGATTCAACGACAAAGACAGTGTCGATGTTGGTGGCAATAAGCTGGGCGTCCTGCTTGTTGGAATATTTTTTCTGAAGAGTTGTTTTTCTGGATAAAATCTTTTCAATCACTGCTTTTTCTCCATCAAGCTTGGTTATCACCACCCAATCACCGACTGCCGGGTAGTCCGCTCTTTTGGTTGCACCAAACATTTGCTTGCCCCTGATTCTAGCCAGATATTCCCCTTCTGGATCCTTTACCTCGTAAGCCTCTTTGTGTTCGGCAATAACTCGAGCGATGGAAAAATTTGTTAAAGCTAAAGATTTCCACTCCAAATCCAAAGATTTGTCATAGCCGAGTTCCTCAAGTTGAATTTTTGTAACTGCGCCAGTCATAAAGTTGTTTTAGGTTATTTCCCCAATCATACTCATCCCAATTGATTTTGTAAACAAAAAAGCGCTTAGAGGTGGTTGAGGGAAGATTTTTAGAACGTCTTTTTTAGGGGGGTTCTCTTTAAGAGGAGTTTGGTTTTTAATTGACTTATGTTTTTTGGTTTTAGATTAAGTTTTGATTATTTTTTAAAAAACAAATTAGAATATTTTTGTCTGAAAACTTGCTTCATTAGAGGATAGTTTGAAAAGTTTTATTTAACTTTTTTTTATTTTTAACTAAATTTTGTAAATTAAAAAAGAGTAATTAAATTCTTAATTACTCTTTGGATTAAATTGCTAATCTCAAATTTTTTGTCTCAACCTTCTTTTGATTGAAAGGCGATTGTTTTTATCCTTATTGAGGGTTTCTTTTCGCAGGAGTAATAGGCTCCGGAAAAAATGGCAAGCAGAGTAAAGGAGATCCAGACAAAAGGCATGATTGTGTAAAAGCGGAGAAAATCTTCCGAGTCTAGAACAAGTTTTTTTAGGAAAAAGGGGCTAATTACATTGCCTAGAAAACCGCAATAGGCCAAGATAAAACCAGCTGAAACGGTTTCCTTAATTTCTTTATCTGTTTGGGCTTTTCTGGCTTTGTATACCAAGAAAAAGGCTACTAAATTTATTACTGCGGCTCCGGGAAGAAAACTGCTCCAGATTGTTTCGAAGTAGAAAAAACTTAACTGGCTAATAAGGAAAGCTCCTATAGTTGCCAGTAGAGGAACCAACACTTTTTTAGAATCTTCCATCGTCCACCTCCCTTTAGTTAGATTGTTAAAGTCCTTTGTCGAAGATGCATTATTAGGCTTTTCTTTTGATTAAGTCAAGTGAATTTTATTTTTTTCTTGAGTCTTGACGTCTTGTCTTTTTAAAAATATCGGTAATAATCGTTTTTGTAAACAAAAAAAAGCGCCAATTTAAGGCGCTTTTTTTGAATTCTCTTCCAATAAGATTATTTTGTTTCTTTATGCTCGGTGTGTTTTCGGCAGTTTGGGCAAAACTTGTCAAGGAGCAGTTTTTCTTTGTGTTGCTTCTTGTTTTTTCGGGTGCGGTAGTTGATTTTTTTGCACTCAGTGCAAGCAAGTTTTATGTAGTTTTCGGAAATTCTAGTCATGGAAATTAGTTAGAAAGTTAGAAAGTTTATCAAGTTTATCAAGAAAATTTTAGTAAAAATACTTTACAAACTTTATGAACTTTACAAACTTTATGAACTAATTTTTCTTCCATTCTTCAATTAATCCCACCAACTCTGCTTTTTTCTCATCTAGTAACTCTTGGCTTCTGGCCTCGATATTCAGGCGAAGAAGCGGTTCGGTGTTGGATTTTCGGACGTTGAAGCGGAAGCTGGAATATTCAATGGAAATGCCATCGATTTCTTCAAACTTTCCATCGGAATATTTTTCTTGAAGCTTGTTGATGATCTCATCTTTGTTCTCAGCCTCAAAATTAATTTCTCCGGAAACAAAATAGTTTTCCATAATTGGGGCAAGAGCCTCGGAAAGAGTAATATTTTTTTCGTTTAGATAGGAAAGGATGATGATAGCGGGAATCATTCCGTTGTCGCAGAAATAATAGTCTCGAAAATAGTAATGACCGGAACTTTCCACGGCTAGAAAGGCGTTTACTTCGCGCATTTTTGACTTTATTACGGCGTGGCCGACCTTACTGGGAATGGCTATTCCCCCACCGTTTTTGATGGTTTCAGTAACAGTCCAAACGATACGAGGATCGTAAACGACGGTTTTGTTGTCGTCAGTACTTTTTTCCAGCATAATTTTTGCGAGGAGCGCCCCCATAAAACAGCCTTCAATATCTTCTCCTTTCTCGTTGTAAACAAAACATCGATCGGCATCGGCGTCCCAAGCAAATCCAATTTGGGCTCCGCTTTCCTTGATTTTTTCTTTCGTTTCTTCCCTATTCTCAGGGACGAGTGGATCAGGACGACCTTTGGGAAAAGTGCCGTCAGGTTCACAATTAAGTTCAACAAATTCTACTGGGCAATCCTCCAAAATCTTTTTAAACACTTGTCCGGCTAGTCCAAAATTGGCGTTTATCAGAATTTTTTGGGATTTTAGATTTTCCAAATTGCCGAAACTTCTCACTTTTTCAGCATAATCAAAGAACAAATCCTCCGAACTTAATTTTCCGCCGGTAACGTTCATTTCTTCGAAGTCTTCATCCATTGCTACAGACTTGATTTCCGGAAGCATGTATCCTTCAAAAATCGGGGCGGAATTTTTGGTAACGAGCTTGATGCCATTGTATTCTCTCGGATTATGAGAAGCGGTAATGGTCATTCCCCCATCTAAATTGTAGTGTGAAACGGCGAAATAGAGCATATCGGTTGAAATTCTTCCAATGTCAACCACCTCTACCCCAGATGCAATCAGACCATTTTTTGCTGCTTCCCAAAGAGCTTCAGAGGAAACCCTTACGTCTCTGCCAAGAGCAATTTTTTTGGGCTGAAGCAACCTTGCAAAAGCTTGAGCGATCTTAAAAACTCCCTTTTCATCTATATCGCGAGGATAAACTCCTCGAATGTCATAAGTTTTAAATATACCTTGGTTCATACTTAAGAAAAAAATTAATCTTTTTTACTTTTTTTTCTTTTTTCCAATTCCTTGCTTATATTGGAGCCTTTAAAGCCAGTACCAACGGGAACCAGTTTCCCAATAATGACGTTTTCCTTGAGTCCTCGCAGACGATCTTCCCTTCCGGTGGTGGCGGCTTCGATCAGCACTTGAGCAGTTTGTTGAAAGGAGGCGGCGGCCAAGAAACTCTCAGTGGTGAGAGAAATTCGGGTAATTCCGAGAATCAATTCTTTAGCTTTAGCCGGTTTTCCTCCTCGTGCTTCAGTCTCCTTGTTTTCTTCATCAAATCTTATCTTTCCAACAGTTTCACCAGAGAGGAGATTGGTATCGCCTTCCTCTATGACTTTAACACGGGAAAGCATCTGTCGAATGATTGTTTCAATATGTCGGTCGTCGATGCTTTCGCCTTGAGTGGCATAAACATTTTGAATCTCACGAATAACATATCTTCGAACAGCTTCCTTTCCAGAGGTATTGTAAAGCGTATTTAAATCCAAACTTCCGGAGGTGAGTGCTTGTCCTTTGTGGATCAAATCTCCTGTCTCGACAATCACCGTGCTGTCTACGGGGAGTTTGTAATTTACCAAGGCCACCCCCTGGGAAGATTTACTGATTTCATAATCAGCATCACTTTTTTTAGCTTCTTTTTCGGTGGTCTCTATTACAATCGTAATTTGTTTAGAATCTTTTTTTACAGAGAACACTTTTCCACTAACTTCGGACATCTCAGCCTTACCTTTTGGAAGACGTGCTTCAAAAATTTCCTCTACACGAGGGAGTCCTTGTACAATGTCCTCTTTGGCAACTCCTCCTGAATGGAAGGTTCTCATGGTAAGTTGAGTTCCTGGCTCCCCAATCGCTTGGGCGGCTACAACTCCAATAGCTTGACCAAGGTCAACCATTTCGTTTTTACCCAAATCATAGCCGTAACATTTTTGGCAAACACCCCCTTTGGTTTTGCAATTTACCACTGATCGTAGTTTCACTTTTAAAATTTCTGGAGTATCTTCGATGATTTGAGCAGCTTCTTTAGAAACCAGCTCTCCCCCAGTAACAAT
Organism: bacterium; assembly: GCA_021779915.1. Classification (GTDB taxonomy): domain Bacteria; phylum Patescibacteriota; class Minisyncoccia; order CAIUEV01; family CAIUEV01; genus JAJXZR01. The sequence continues at coordinate 12,896 of JAJXZR010000042.1, read as the reverse complement.
AACTTTTTTAGTTTTTGGATCTTTTACATCTTCCAGGGCAAATCTTCCTTCTAGGCGACCAGCATAGCTATTGCCAGTAAAGTCAGAGTCTTCTCGGAAATAATAAGCTCCTTCATCGTCTCCACAATCTTTCTCTTTGACTACCACTTCTTGGGCAACGTCAACCAGTCTCCTGGTTAAGTAACCGGCAGTAGCGGTTCTAAGAGCGGTGTCAGTCATACCTTTTCTGGCTCCGTGAGTGGAAATGAAGTATTCCAAAACGTTGAGTCCTTCTTTAAAGCTGTCTCTAACAGGGAGTTCAATGATTTCTCCGGCTGGATTCAGCATCAAACCTCTCATTCCAATAAGTTGAACCAAAACGGCCATACTGCCTCTGGATTTTGAATTGATAACTTGATAAACAGGTCCTTCCTTGTCTACGTCTTTTTCTACTTCTTCAGCTACTTTATCCTTACATTCGTTCCAAATTTGGATAACCTGACTCTTTCTTTCTGATTCGGTAAGGAACCCTTTTTGATACTGTTCTTCCAATTCTTCAATTCTTTGCTCGGCTTCTTTAACAAGAACTTCTTTGTTTTTGGGGACTACCAAGTCTCCAATACCCCAACTGATGCCGGAAAGAGAAGCTTGCTCAAATCCAAGAGCCTTGATTTTATCGATAAATTCAACAGTTTCTTCCCTACCGAATTTTTCAAGGCAAAGGGCGATAATTTTCTTGATTTTAGTTTTTTCCAATTGCTCATTCACAAAACCGAACGATTTGGGCAGGATTTCGTAAAGTAAAATCCGTCCAACGCAAGTTTCGATAATATTTCCTTCAAAAGAAACTTTGATAGGGGCTTGAACGTGGACTTTGCCAGTTTGGTAAGCAAAAATAGCTTCTTCGAGGTTGGAAAAAATCTTTCCAGAACCCTTACTACCCGGTTTAAGCGATGTCATATAGTAAACCCCTAAAATGATTTCCAAAGAAGGAACGGTGATCGGATCTCCAGTTGAAGGCTTGAGTAAATTCTTGTTGGAAAGCATAATCTCTTTGGCTTCCCACCTAGCTTCCTCGGTAAGAGGAACGTGTACAGCCATCTGGTCTCCGTCAAAGTCGGCGTTAAAAGCGGTACAAACCATAGGATGGACTTGAATGGCCTGGCCTTCAATCAAAATCGGTTGAAAAGCTTGGATACTCAAGCGGTGCAGGGTTGGGGCTCGGTTCAGAAGAACAAAATGCGAAGAAATGATATTCTCTAGAATCTCATAGGCTTCTGTCATTTCTTGATCAATCATTCGACTAGCGGTGCGGACATTGTGGGCGTGACCCAATTCGATGAGCTGGTTTATGATAAATGGTTTATAGAGTTCCAAAGCCATTTTTTTGGGAATACCACATTGATGTAGTTTGAGTTGAGGACCGACTACAATAACCGATCTTCCGGAATAATCAACTCTTTTTCCCAACAAGTTTTGGCGGAAACGCCCCTGTTTCCCTTTGAGCATATCAGCTAGTGATCGAAGCGCTCTTTTTTGTCCAGTCGAAGCAGCAACGGAAACCTGGTTTCTTCTGGCTGAATTATCAAAAAGAGCATCAACAGCTTCTTGTAACATTCTTTTTTCGTTACGGCAGATTACTTCCGGAGCACCCAATTCTAGCAATTTTCGGAGGCGATTGTTGCGGTTGATGATTCTTCGATAGAGGTCGTTAAGGTCGGAAGTGGCAAATCTTCCTCCATCCAATTGAACCATTGGTCGCAGATCAGGCGGAAGAACGGGAATAACGGTCGGAAGCATCCAAGAAGGATGAATGTCGGCATTCCTTAGCCCCTTGAGCAATCTGATTCTCTTGGCCATCTTATTGCGGTTGCTTTCCTTGGTTTTTTTGTAAGCCTCGTCCAATTCTTTGGCCATTTCATCTATATCCATGTTCAAGAGAATCTTCCTGATAGCTTCGGCGCCACTTCCCGCTTCAAAGGCGGTACTGTAGTATTGAGCCAAATCTTGATATTCTTTTTCAGAAAGTACTTGCATTACTTTTAACTTCTCCAGATCTTTTTGGCGCTCTTCTTTTATGTCGGCCAAATTTTCTGTTTTTTCTCTCTTTTCTTTGCTTTTATCCCCCGAATTCTTAATGGATTCAAGTTTTTCCTTGTATTCTTTCTCCAAAAGATCCTTAAAAGATTTTTTCTTTTCCTCGTCAACCTGGGTTATAATGTACCCGGAAAAATAAATAATTTTTTCTAACTGTTTGGCGGTGAGTCCAAGAATAATTCCAATCTTGCTGGAACTTCCTTTACTGAACCAGATATGAGCTACTGGAGTAGATAATTGGATGTGACCCATCCTTTCTCTTCGAACGGAAGATCGAGTAACTTCCACACCGCATTTGTCACAAACAATCCCTTTGTAGCGGATTCGGCGGTATTTTCCACAATAACACTCCCAGTCTTTGTTTGGGCCAAAAATTCTCTCACAAAAAAGACCATCCATTTCATAACGTTGGGTGCGGTAGTTGATTGTTTCAGGCTTGGTTACCTCTCCGCGGGACCATTCCAGAATTTCTTCCGGGCTGGCAAGTCTAAGGCGGATGGCTTCAAAATTGTTGACGTTGGAGGACATAAAAATAAATATAAATTATTGGTTAAATTGGTCATGCGAGATGGCCATGCGATAGTCTATTTAGCCAGCTGTTTTCTGTGTTCCGGTTTTGTCTCTTCAATCGTTTGTTCCAGCTTAACGTTCAAGCAAAGAGCTTTTAGCTCGCTGATAAGAACATTTAAGGAGGCGGGCACGCTTGGATTTCTAATCTCTTCTCCTTTAATGATCGATTCATAAGCCTTGCTTCTCCCGATAACGTCGTCTGACTTAATGGTAATCATTTCTTGGAGGGTGTGAGCAGCTCCGTATCCTTCCAATGCCCAAACTTCCATTTCTCCAAATCTTTGACCTCCGAATTGAGCCTTTCCTCCTAATGGTTGTTGGGTAATTAAGGAATAAGGACCAACCGATCGCATATGGATCTTATCTTCGACTAAGTGGTGGAGCTTCATAACATACATCACTCCAACGGTGGACTCATTATCGAATTCTTGACTGCTGAGACCGTCTTTTAATACAATTTTCCCGCTTTCCGGCAAACCGCTCTTTCTGAGCTCTTCCCTGATTTGAGCTTCAGTGACTCCAGATAAAGCGGGGCTGGCAGCCTTGTAGCCTTGAGTATCAGCCGCCCAACCCAAGTGAGTTTCAAGAAGTTGCCCAATATTCATACGAGAAGCAACTCCGAGAGGGTTAAGAATAACGTCGACAGCGGTTCCATCTGGCAAATAAGGCATGTCTTCTTCTGGTAATATTCTAGAAATAACACCCTTGTTTCCGTGTCTTCCAGCAAGTTTGTCTCCCACGGATATTTTTCGAAACTGAGCAACTCTAACTTGGACTTGTTTGATCACTCCGCTTGGAAGTTTGTCCCCTTTCTCTCTGCCAAAAATTTTGACCTCAATGATTTTTCCTCTTTCACCGTGAGGAAGATAAAGAGAGCTGTCTTTTACTTCTCTTGATTTTTCTCCAAAAATAGCTCGTAACAATCTTTCTTCGGCCGTCAATTCACCTTCACCTCGGGGAGTGATCTTTCCTACCAGAATGTCTCCGGATTTTACTTCTGCACCAATGCGGACAATTCCATCATCTCCCAAATTGCGAAGTCGGTCTTCACCAATATTAGGAATATCGCGAGTGACCAATTCCGGACCAAGCTTGGTGTCTCGAATATCTACACTGTAGTCTTCAATGTGGATGGAGCTGAAACGATCGTCTTGAACTAATCTTCGAGAAAGGATGATAGCGTCTTCAAAATTATATCCTCTCCAAGGAATGAAAGCGGTGAGCAAATTCTGTCCCAAAGCAAGCTCTCCTTTATCAGTTGAGGCACCGTCGGCTAATAGTTGTCCTTTTAACACCCTATCCCCTTTTTTAATAACAGGGGTTTGATTGATTGCGGTAAAAGCGTTCGATTTAAGAAAGGAGTGTAATCGATATTCTCTTCTCTTCTTGAAAATCTTATCTCCTTCCTTTATTTCTTCTTCTATTGAAACGTGGTCGGAATCAACTTCTACAACCTTACCCTCATTCTCAGCAAAAACCAGCTGTCCCGAATCGGCAGCGGCTTTGTCTTCCACGCCCGTTCCCACTACTGGAGACTCCGGTTTTATACAAGATACGGCCTGTCGTTGCATATTTGAACCCATTAAAGCTCGGTTAGCGTCGTCGTGTTCCAAAAAAGGAATCAACGAAGCGGCAATACTAACGGCTTGTTTTGGAGAAACATCGATAAAATCTATCCTTTCGGTTTCTAATAATCCCGGATTGCCTTTAATTCTTCCTTGTACTTTCTTTCTTAAAAATTCTTTCTTGTCATTGAGCTCAACATTGGCTTGAGCAATGTTATATCTTTCTTCCTCAGTTGCGTCCATATAGACTACTTCGTTGGAAACGATGGATTTTCCATTCTTGTGTAACACTTTTCGATAAGGAGTTTCAATAAAACCGTAATCATTAACACGGGAGTAGCAAGCCAAGTGAGTAACAAGACCAATATTGGCTCCTTCAGGAGTTTGGATCGGGCAAATCCTTCCATAATGGCTCGGGTGAACGTCGCGAACTTCGAGTCCAGCTCTTTCTCGGCTCAGCCCTCCTGGACCCATGGCAGAAAGCCTTCTCTTGTGTTCAAGCTCAGCTAAGGGATTTACGTGATCCATATATTGCGAAAGAGGTGAACTGGAAAAGAATTCCTTAAGTCCAGTTGTAATAGGGCGAGTATTTATAAGTTGAGCTGGGGTGACGGTTCGACTGTCGCAAGTACTCATCCTATCTCTAATGTTTCTTTCAAGTCTGGCGAAAGAAGCGCGCATCTTTTGTTGTAATAACTCTCCCACCCCTCTCACTCTTCTGTTTCCAAGATGATCAATATCATCAGGCTTAGAAGAAGGATTGTTGTTCAATCTAATAATTTCTTTCAAAATAGCAATTAGATCATCAACTTGAAAAATTCGATGTTCTTTGTCTTTTGGAGTATTCATCCCCAGCCTCATATTCAATCTGTATCTTCCCACTTCTGAAGAATCATAGCGGTCAATAGAGAAAAACATATTGTCAACTAGTTGCTTGGCATTTTCCTCTGTAGCCAAATCTCCTGGTCGAATTCTTTTGTAGACTTCTCGATACCCTTCCCCTTGGCTTTTGGAAAGGTCTTTATTTATCGTTTCCTGGATGTAAGGATGTTCTTTGTCGGTGTCGCAATCTTTAAAAAGATCAAGAATTTCTTTGTCGCTCCCATATCCAAAAGACCTCAACATAGCTGTGACAGGTACTTTTCTTTTTCGGTCAATCTTAACACTGATTACATTATTAAGGTCGGTTTCAATTTCCAGCCAAGCACCGCGGTTCGGGATAATTTTGGCACCGAAAAGTTTTCTTCCTTTTTGCAAATTCATAGTAAAGAAAACCCCGGGAGATCTCATTAGTTGGTTTACTACGACTCTTTCAACTCCGTTGATGACGAAGGTTCCGCGCGGAGTCATATAGGGAACGTCGGCAAGATAAATTTCTTGCTCCCTTACCTCTCCCGTTTCTTTGATCAACAATCTCACGAGCACTTTAAGGGGTATTTCGTAGGAAGCATTCTTGTATTTGGCGGTTTGTTCGTCAATTTTCGGTTCTTCTTTTTTGAATTCGACGAAAGAAATAGAAAAATTTTTCCGCGTATAGTCTTCAATCGGAGAAACTTCTTCTAATAATTCAACCAGCCCTTTTTCAAAGAACCAATTGTACGATTTTTTTTGTGCTTCGATTAAATTGGGAAGCGAAACGACTTGTCCAAGGTCGTTGAAAATTTTGCGTCTGGAAAGACTGGACTTGGAAGAAAATTTTTCTTTCAAATTGAGGGAAGAAGCAGTTTCCTGCTCCGAGGGTTTTATTGCGTTCATAAAAAAAACAAACAACAACCCGCCCACCTTTTTAGTTTTTAAACCTAAAGCTGGCCGAGTTATTTTTCTTAGTTAGTTATGAGATACTCGATTAATAAAAACTTTAATTGAGACATGCCGTTTGAGGCAAATTAAAAATGCAAAGTGAAAAAACAAAAAATAATTTTCTTAATACTTTCACTTTACATCCTCTCTAACTGTCAAACAAATCCTCCCCGTCCATTTCAGTGCACGAAGGGCTACCAAAACTATCCTCCAAGTAGTTGACTCCCCTCCCAGTCGTTTTAAAACAATTAATCTCGGCTTACAGAGGGGATCCGATTTATGAGAAAAGAAACAGTTAACTCTATGCTTATTATAATTATTAATTTTGTCAAATTTTGCAAGGAAGTTTTTAGAAATATTAGCGTTGTCGCGCCAACTAATTTTCTTCCCTTCACAAGAAGTTATTGAAACATTCCGATCTTTGACTTCGATCTCGATTTGGCTCATAAGTGATAACTGGTAGTAATTAAAGTTGCCATGTCATCCCGACCTCCGAGCCGGGATCCAGGAAATATAGTATTAGTATAATAAAACGTTCTTTTGCTTAGTTTTTTACAAATACACATTAAAATAACAAACTCAATTAGTCTAACTGGATCCCGGGTCAAGCCCGGGATGACAGTGGAAAACGTTCAAATTGATTGAAAATTAGAAATTGGAAATTAAACTTCCACTCTCTCAAATAAAGGCTCAACCTCTCCAATCTGATGCCCAGCTTCTACGGGGGAAAACTCCCATTTGGTTCTTCCAGAGACGTTCAGTTGTTTTCTGATTTTTTCGGCTGTAAACGGAAGGAAAGGAGAAATCGCGATTTCCAGGGCACTGATAGTCTGGATACAGATGTTTATTGTATTTCCAGCTTCTTCCTTGTTTTCCTTGATTATTTTCCAAGGTTCCAAAGAATCTACATATCTGTTGCAATATTCTGCGAAGGAAATAATTTTTTTTAAAGCTTCATGAAATTTTGTTTCTTCAATTAAATTTCCGACTTCCGCAATGAGTTTGTTGCATTTATCAATAATTTTTTCATTCTCGTTGTTGTTACCGCTTCTTTCCGGAACTAAATTATTGAAATTTTTTTGTGTAAAACTCAAAATACGATTAATAAAATTGCCGAATTTTCCAATAAGTTCGGTATTGGTTTTCACTTGATATTCCCTCCAAGAGAAATCGCTGTCGGCATTTTCTGGACCATTTATGCCAAGATAATATCTCAAAGCGTCGGGATTTTGTGCGTCTAGAAATTCTGGGAGCCAAACTCCCCAGTTGCGTGACTTAGAGAATTGTTTCCCCTCAAAACTTAAATATTCTGAGGAAACAATCATATCAGGTAAATGCAATCCTCCGAGACCCATCAGGATAGCCGGCCAAATGACGGTGTGGAAAGGAATGTTGTCTTTGCCATGGACATAATAGTGAAAAGCCTCGGGATTTTTCCAAAAGTTCTGCCATAAATCTGGTTGTTCTATTTTTTGAGAAAATTCCTGGCTGGCCGTTAGATAACCGGAAACCGCTTCAAACCAAACATAAATTGTTTTTCCTTCGTATCCTGGCAGAGGAATAGGCACTCCCCAGCTGGAATCTCGGGTAATGGCTCGGTCGTGCAGTCCTCCTTCAAGGAAAGTAAGAGTAAAATTACGGGCGTTATTCCTCCAATTTCGTGACTTTTTTACCCATTCAAACAGAGGTTTTTCGAAGTGAGAGAGTTTCAGAAAAAAATGTTTCGAATCTTTCCAGATCGGTTTTTCTCCACAAATTTTGCATCGAGGATTAATCAAGTCTTTGGCATCAAGGATTGATCCGCATTCATAGCATTGATCTCCCCTGGCCTCATTAAAACCGCATTTAGGGCACATTCCTTCAATATATCTGTCAGGAAGGAATCTTTTACAATGCTTACAAAAAGGAAGATTTTGTGTTTTTTCATAAATTAATTCTTTTTTCAAGAGATCGAGAAAAAATTCCTGTACTTTTTCATAATGGAAGGGGTTGGCGGTCTTTGAGAATAGGTTATAGGAAAAACCCAATTTGTCGATTAAGTTGTTTCTAAATTCCAAATCATATTTTTCTACGATTTCTTTCGGCGTGGTTTTTTCTTTTTCCGCTTTGACCTCAATGGGGGTTCCATGACAATCACTGCCGGAAACAAACATAACAGGATTCCCTTTTATTCTAAAATATCTTGCCAAAAAATCAGCTCCCATAAGCCCCGCAACATGTCCCAAATGCAACGATCCGTTGGCATAAGGCCAAGCAGAAGCGACCAAAATAGGCTTTAAACGATTTTCTTTGTTCATAGTAGGTTAAAATATAGTATATTTACGAGAGAAGCAAAGAATAGAAAATTATTCTAATTAACCTAATTATACTAATTATTCTAAAAAAATACTAAGTACCAATAAATAAAAAATTTAAAATTGGTTTTTGGTATTTTGTTTAGAATAATTAGGTTAATTAGAATAATTGATAAAACTAACCTGGATCCCGGGTCAAGCCAGGAATGACACAGTGTTTAAAATTTCTCTATATCTTACATTCCAACGGCAGATGTATCTCAAACTCAGTTCCCTTCCCCAGCTCGCTTCTAAAAGCAATGCTCCCCCCGTGTTTTTCGATAATACTTTTTACAATGAAAAGACCGAGACCCGTCCCATCCGTTTCCATACGAAGAACATTGGAAGCGCGGAAGAATTTTGAAAATAGTTTCTGCTGGTCTTCTTTTGGTATACCTACTCCATTGTCTCTAACAATGATAATTGCTTCTCCATCGTTTTTGCTAATAATAATCTCTACCTTTCCGTGCCGAGGAGTGTATTTAATTGAGTTATCAACCAGGTTTTGTAAAGCCAATAGAATCTTTTCTTTATCCACGCAAACAATCATTTCCTTGGCGCCGTTTTCAATTTTGAAGTCAATCTTATTTTTTTCAATACTGGGTATGGAATTTTCAACTATTATATTTAAAACATCCTGAAATTTAACGGATTCAGGGGCATAATTAAACCTTCCTTCTTCAATCCGAGAAGCGTCCAAAAGATCATTCACAAGGTTAATCATTCTTTCATTGCTTTCATACCCTTTACGGAGAAAATTTTCCTGTTCGCTGGTAATTTCTCCTAAGTCTTTGTTAATCACCATCCCAATTGACCATTTGATGGCAGAAAGAGGAGTTCGAAGCTGATGGGCGGCGATAGAAATAAAGTCAGATTTCATTTTATTAATCAATTTTTCTCGGGTTAAATCATAAAAGATTTTCATTACGCCTTGGTAATCACCCTGACGGTCTTTTATCCCAACCGTAATAACTTTGTAAGTCAAGTCATCCCCGTCGTTTTTGATAGTCATTTCTTCAGTCAAGAGATTGCTCTGCTTCTCGTTTACCAGTTTTTTGAATTCAAAGTTTCTCCTAATTACTTCTTTGAAGTTTTCCAAGCTGAAATCGTCGGACATTTTAACTTCTTTGCCGGTATCACTCTCCACGAGACCTAGATAAGTAGTTGATGCTAAGTTAAAAAGAGAGATTTTATTTTCTTTGTCCAGTACGACGATGGGATCGGAAAAATTTAAAATTATCGCAAGACTTTTCTTTCTTTCTTCTTCGGACTTATTTTTTGCCTCTTGAAGATCTTCAAAAGCTTTAATGAGTATCTTTTTTGAGTTTTCCAGCTCCTTAATTTTTTCATCCAGTTTTAGATTGGCGTCTTTAAGCTCGTTATCCCTAGATATAAGAAGCCTTGTCGTGTTGTCCAGCTCCCTGATTTTTTGAGTGCGGAGATCTTTTTCCTTTTCTAAAATATCGGACTGGTCTTTAAGGAGTCGCTCTCTCTCAAATAATATTTTTGATCCATAGCCGGCGAAAGTTCCGATAATCATATAAAAAATGGAAGTAGTTATCGACTTAGTGAGGCCGATGGACAAATCCGTGTATTCAATTGTATTAAAGCCATAGCGATTAACATGGGGAATAATCCCTAGATATTCAAAAAAAACTAGTCCATTAATAAGTAGTCCTGCGAGTACGGCAACTAAAATCGATTCTCTGATTCCAAAAATAAGAGCGGCGGAAACAACCGGAAGGAAGAAAAAAACCATAGAAATACTTTCCACTCCTCCAGCCATATGCATAACTAAAGTATAAACGAATAACTCAGGAAAAATCTGGAGATAACTTAAAATATTAAGCAAGAAACTTCTTCTCTCTTCATCTCGCCGATCGTAGTTGATAATTTTTTTGCAAAGGAGGTAAAGAAAAAAATTATAATTAGTGAACAAAAAAACAATAATCAACATGGAAAGAAGAGAAAAATCCACGTTAGATTTACTGATTGTTTTTGTTAGAATACCAATAAGTAAAATACCCAGCATATAAAGCCAACGAGCTCTAATTATCCAAGCATTAACTTCTATCTTTCTTTCTATTTGAAGATTCACAAAATTAGTTAAAAGTTGAAAGTCAAAAGTAAAAAGTCTAAAATAATTATACCATGCAAAAATTTTATTTATGAATTGATTTCGATCATCCTTTTCTTATTGCCTCCATTGGACTTAGTTTTGAGGCTTTATAAGCGGGGTAAAAGCCAAAAATTATGCCGGTTCCGATAGAAAATCCGTTGGCTAGCAGTACGGAATCAAGCGTAACTGAGAATCGAAGGTCATACCCTAAACGGGAAAAAATATAGGAAATAACCAGAGAAAAAACAAAACCCAGAATTATTCCAACCAATCCTCCAAGGAAGGTAATAAAAACCGATTCAAATAGAAATTGATTTAGTATATCTCTTCCTTTAGCTCCGATGGCTTTGCGAAGGCCGATCTCAAAAGTTCTCTCTACAACAGCTACATACATCACATTCATTATTCCTACACCTCCCACAACTAAGGAAATGGAAGTGAGCGCTAAGAGAAGTATATTAATCGCTCCAAAGACTTTATCTATAATGTCTTTAGCTTCTTGGACGGAAGAAACAATAAAGTCGTCTTTATTTGGACCGTCGGAATTGTGTCTTTGCCGAAGAAGAAGAGTAATGTCGTCAATTGTTTCCGGAATCAAGTCGGTATTGGCAGTTTTAACAGAAAAGAACATAATGTGGTCAATTCCTAAAATTTTCTTCTGCAAGGTTTTTATGGGTATGTAGACAACTGAGTCGAAATTGAAAAATCCGACAGTACCTCTTTTTGCTAGTATCCCGATTACTTTGTAATTTTTGCCTTTTATCCTAATTTCCTTTCCCAGAGCATCATCCTGACCAAAAACAGAATCTTTTATTTCCGATCCAATAACAGCAACTTGTTCTAGACTTTTGTCCTCTGCTTCTGAAAAAAAATCTCCTCCGCTCAATTTAATATTCAAATCGACATTAGGAGCGTCATATCCCGTCCCAAAGAGGAGAACTTTTTTGTTCACATCTTTGTAATTCAAATTCTCTTGTCCAATAGAAGCGGAATAAACATGGGAAACGTTGGGAAGTTTGGCTACGGCATCAGCGTCGGCGGTTTTTAAGGTGGTAATCTGAACACCTGCAAAAGTTGGGGAGGAACCGTATCGGTTGTCGCTAGGAATCTTAGTTTCAACCTGAACAATATCCGATCCAAAACTTTCAATTTGTCCCATAATAAAACTTTTTACCCCTTGTCCACTGGAAGAAATTACGATTACAGAAGTGATTCCAATCACAATCCCCACCAAAGTCAAAAGAGTCCTCCCGATATTGGAAAGAAGATTACTATAAGCAAGTTTGACTGAAAGAAGGATTTCTCGAAACACTAAACTAGTTTATCAAGTTAGAAAGTTCGTAAAGTTTATAAAGAATTTTAGAAGAATATTTTTCTCAATAACTTTACAAACTTTATAAACTTTTAACTTTATGAACTCATTATTATTCATATCTTAGCGCTTCCATTGGTGATACTTTTCCGGCTTTTTTGGCTGGATACATACCAAAAACTGTTCCTATTAGAACGGCGATGCCGGTGGCCAGCAACATTGATTGAAAAGAAAGGGTAAACTGCCAATTATAGCCGAGCTTAACAATAATTATAGAAATTAAATACGAGATTGCTATCCCGAAGATAATTCCCAAGATTCCACCAAGAAGAGTTATAAAAATTGATTCTATAAGAAATTGCAAAATCACATCAATTTTTTTTGCTCCAACCGCTTTCCTTAGACCAATTTCCCAAATCCTTTGCTTAACAGAAATTAACATTATATTCATAATGCCAATTCCCCCAACCAAAAGCGATATTGAGGCAATAGAAGTAAGAAAATATTTGAGAACATTAGTAATAGTTTGCAACATTGAAAGAGCTTGCGCGGTGCTTCTAACGGAAAAATCGTCGTCTGAAGGGTTTTTTATTTTATGTCTTTCGCGCAAGGTTTTTTTAATATCATCGATTGCTTGATTAAGACTGTTTTCGTCTTTTATTTTAGCGCGTATAAAATTTAAATAATCTATTCCAAGGAGCATTTTTTGAGCAGTAAAAAGAGGAAGATAAATCAGTTCGTCCGAATTTGATATCCCGCTAGAGCCCCTTTTTTTCAAAGTTCCGACTACAGTAAAATTTAAATCTTTTATTATAACTTGTTTTCCAACAGGGTTGGAATTGGGAAAAAGATCTTGGGCTTTTGTATACCCGAGGACTGCTACACGGGAAAGGTTGGTGTCCTCTTGCGGGAGAAGAAATCTTCCATTTTCAACTTCTATTTTTTCAACATCTAAAATATTGGCAGTAACTCCTTGATAGTTTGTTTGTGAAATTTTATCTTTGTTTTTAGTAATGGCTGTCCCAGTCACGTAAGCAGTTGCCTCTTCAATATCGGGAACGTTCCTTTTTTCCTTGAGAGCTAACATATCTTCATATTTCAAAGTTCTAGTTACGATTCCC
>JAJXZR010000020.1 GCA_021779915.1 bacterium | reverse complement strand
ACATCCACTTGCATTTCCTGAAAAGCATGGCGCACAAGTCCGCCAGCTTCAACCAAAAGAATATTTTTTTGTAGGGGTTTATAGAATTTACAACCATTACAACTAAAGGTAGCGCCATTTTTCTGTTTAATGCACGGCTTGTAACCTTGCCACTCCCTGCAATAATCATGAAAGACGTACATTGCGTATCTCCCTTTCTAAAATGTTTAAGTACTTATCAAAGTTTCTCTTCCCTTTGACAAAGTACTATATCGTATGTTAAATAAAAATGCAAATAATATCTAAGCTTTAAGAGTATGAAAATAAGCTTTCCTTTACCAACTGACAATAAATATCACCAATACTGTCCAAAATGTCATTCCGAGAATATAAACCGCATCTTTGAGGAAGAAAAAACATTTTATTTATGTGAACGGTGTGGTAATAAAACCCCCAGACTCATTGTTATTGATCCCAAGACCGTTTGGTGGGTAGATAAAAGAACCAAAGAATATTGGCACGAAAGTGTAGGCGTTTTCGTTTTCAACAAAGAAAAAAAAGCTCTTTTCTTCGAGCGGATTATTTATCCTTTCGCATTTGCTATTCCTGCAGGGCATTTAGATGTGGGTGAAAACCCAGAGGTGGCCGCAAAAAGAGAATTACAGGAAGAAACCGGCGTCGTAGCTAATAATTTTAAATTGTTTTCAGAAGAAGATATTGTTGGAGATGAGTGTCGTCGGGGAGCAGATAACCATAAGTGGCATCTTTATATTACTAATTTGGAAGATATTGGAGAAATTAAAATAAACAATGAAGGAACAAGACCCGTCTGGCTTTTTCTAGAAGAGGCTTTAAAAAAAGACATTGTTTACCCCGTCAGGTATTTCATTGAAAAATACAGAGAAAAACTTCTCGAAAAATAAACTTGTTTGAGCTTACTCCTAAATACAAATTTTTAATTCTTGAATTTACACAAGTTGAGAAGTAATCTTTAAAAGCCCAGTAAGCAAAAGCTATCTGGGCTATTTTAATTTTATGTATCCTTATTCCAATCACCCCATATTTTTTTTCTTCCTCTTCTGAATAAAATTTCTTAACTTCCTTTAGCAAATTATTTTTTGATTCATCGCCAAAATATTTTGGGGAAAAATCTGAGAATAGTTCTTCAAATGATTTATATAAGTACATAGCTCTTACCTTTGTCAAAACTTTTTTTGTTGGTTCATTAATACAAGTAAACTCAATCTTATCACCAACAGCAATTTGTTGGCGTTTTTTGTCGTATAGTCTTGATTCGATAATCTTATCGCCATCAACGATTTTTCTGAAAGGACTACCAGTTAGCCTCATTTGATAAGTAGCCATAGATTCCTTCCGTTTGGGCATAAAATTGAAAACAACAAAACCTCAAATTCTTCAAGTATTTCTTTAAAGTTAGCACGAATGTTTGATTTGAAGAAATTTAAAAGGTATTAGTTTAATTTTGCTTTTCTGGATCCTCGGTCGACACGCCGGGGATGACATATAAAATAAAAATAATGCCAAAATATATTTATTTAAACCAATAAAAAAAGACGGTTTTGTTTTACAAAGCCGTCTTTTACGTTGCAAGGAGGGTTGATAAGTTAATAATAAGATTTATCAAATATCTTCCCAGCTCAAATATTCCAAGATTACGCAAGCTCCAATATAGGCAACTTACGACGGTACTACTGAAGAAAACGACAAAATCTTTTTTCTTCAGAGAACCCAAATCTCCGTGGCGGAGATAAACTGTGGACAAGAAAGAATCTCCAAAGATGGAAAGTGCGAAGAAGGAAAGCGTATTGCCCCCATTTTCCAGGCACCATACAAGGATGTTTAATCCTGTGTTCCATATCTTTTGAAAAAAACCTTTTTCCTCAGCAATATTTCCTTTGATTAAGGCTAAAACGTCGACTGTTAGCCAATCTTTCTTGCTCCACACATAAAAAATGAGGGCGCAAAGATTGATTATTAAAGCCCCAAAGGACATAATAATGTTGCCATCAACTGGTCCAAAGGAGTTTATAGCCAAAAGCCACAAAGGATTGTCATAAAACCATCCAATCAGTATCCACGCGCCCAAGGTGGAAAGAAAAAGAATAGATTTCTTAAATCGTGTCGCGACATACGCAGACACTTCTCTCAGCCAATCAGATAGTCTGCTCATCGCAACCTCCAAATTTTTAATGAACTTTTCGGTATTTTCACCGACCCTGTATTTTCAACTTAAGTATGGTTTTGTCAAGAGGTTTGGGGAAAATTGGCGAAAAAATCTTGCAATCTATTGTCTGAAAAGAATCGATGTGATAGAAAACATTACTAAAAGCTCATTAAAAGAAAGGAGTGATTGTGAAAATAGCAATTGCAGTACTGTTTTTCTTAGTAATTTTTTGTATCCATGTCCCAGTGAGGGCTGAGTGTCCGGAAGGGTATTGGCCTGATTCAAGGTCTAGAAAATGTGTTTATTGTCCGGAAGGGAAGTGGTTTGATCCAAATGCCCGCCGATGTATCACTCCAGGAGAGGATCCTTCTGGGGAAACTGACCGAAACTTTCAGAGACAACTAAGAGAAGAAAGGAAAGGGAGGTAAATCTCATGGGAAGAAGAAACCTGTTTTTTTGCTTGTTAGCGTTGACGCTGATTTTCTCTTCCGTGTCTGTGTGGGCGGGAGGATATGGAGCGATTGCCTATTCCGCAGAAACCAATACTTGGGGCTACTCCTATGGTTATGGCTCTCGCGATGAAGCTATTGCTTCGGCCGAAATGCGTTGTGGAAAACCGGACTGTGTTTGGAAAACCTGGTTTAGAAATGGTTGCGGATCCCTTGCTAAAGGAAGCAACGGAATTTTAGGATGGGATGGGGGCTATAAAACTCGCTCTGAAGCAGAAGATGCGGCGACCAGGGCTTGTAGAAGAAATGGAGGGGAAAATTGTGAGGCTATCTGTTGGGCTTGTTCTCATAATTAAGAACTAATAAAACTAAAAGCAAGAATTAAAAATTCTTGCTTTTTTTGATTTGAGTGATTTTCTTTTCCCTTGGAAGAAATTATACAATTTTTATTTTTAATAAGACTGAAAAAGTAGAATAGAAAATGACTTACAGCCTTTTTAAGCTTTTCTTGATTTTCAGTTTATATTTTGCTTTTACAAAATAATTATTAAGGATTTAGATGAAGATAAGAAAATAAATTTAAAAAATGATTAAAGAAAAAACAATTTTAAGTCGAATTCTGTCTAAGTTGGAAAATATTGAAGGGGAAATAGGGGGTATGAAAAAGGATATAAAAGATACGAAGGGAGATGTAAGTGTTATGAAGGTAGACATGAATGGCATGAAAGGTAATATAAGTAGTATGAAAGGAAAAATAAATGGCATGAAAGGGGAAATACATAGCATGAAGGGCGAAATGAGTGATATGAAGGGCGAAATTAAGGGTTTAAAGGGGGAGATGAATGAGATGAAGGGGAGTTTTAAGAGAGAAATAAAAATTGCTGTTAAGGAATTGGAGGAAAGAATTGACAAAAAAATGGAGGATAGGTTTGAATCCTTTGCTATTATGGTTAAAAATGGGTTTGATGAGGTCTATAAAAGAATAGACAATGTTTTAAAGAGAGTGTGACTAGTTATCTATTGCTAATCAAGATTTTTTCCGGTAGGATGCTGGTAGATGAGAATTTATTTTAAAAGTATATGAAGATTAACCAAAGAGATGTTAACTCTATGAAGAGGTTGTGTAAAGACCATGAAGTGGACAGGCTCTATTTATTTGGTTCTTTTTTAACAGATAAGTTTAAATCAGACAGCGATGTTGATATGGTTGTTGATTTTAAGGACATTAGTACGGAAAGATACGCAGACAATTATTTCAAGCTAAAATACGCTTTGGAAGAAATTCTCGGAAGAAAAGTTGACTTACTGGAAGAGAAGGCTATTAAAAACCCATTTCTGAAAAAAGAAATTAATGCCAATAAAAAGCTATTTTATGCAGAAAAAAGTTAGAACATGGATTTATGACATTCTTGCTTCTGTTGAGGAAATCGAAGGCTATTTCAAAGACAAGTCAAAAAGTTTTGTTGGATTTCAAAAAGACGTTAAAACTAAAAGGGCAATTGAAAGGAATTTAGAGATAATTGGCGAAGCAATTAGCAGAATAATGCAATTAGAACCTAATATTAAAATTTCTGATGCCAGGAAAATTGTAGACACCAGAAACAGAATAATTCACGGTTATGATACGGTTTCGGAGGAAATCTTGTGGAGCATAGTAATAAAATACCTGCCAAAATTAAAGAAAGAGGTTGAAAAATTACTTTAAAGTTAGGCTATTTTAATTTTATTGTCTGTACTCTTATTCCAATCACTCCATATTTTTCTTCATCATCTTCCGAGTAAAATTTCTTAACTTCTTTTAACAAAAGAACTATCGGTTAGTCTCATTTGATAAGCAGTCATAGCTTCCTTAAGTTTGGGCATAAAACTGAAAACAATAAAACTAAAACCTTAACTTGTTCAAGTATCTTCTTAAAATTGGCATGGATATTTGATTTGAAGAAAGTTAAAAGAAATTTGACATAAATAAGCTGATGTGCATAATTAGATATAACTATTTATACATTCAATGTTTAAAAAGTAATATAATTTTATGAAAAGGCATCTTGATTTTAAAATCGGCAAACACTTCAGAAAATACAAGCAAGTACTTATTTTACTTGGTTCCAGGCAAGTTGGGAAAACGACTCTAGTTAAAAAAATATTTCCCAAGGCGGATTATTTTTTAGTTGATAATGAGCCAATTAAGAAAATTTTAGGAACTTATGATATTGAGACGTATAAAACGTTGATAAATAAAGATTCTAAAGAGATTATTATCGACGAAATTCATCTTTTGGATAATCCTGGCAGAGCCGTGAAGATAATTTATGATCAAATGGAAAATATAAGAATAATCATTACGGGATCATCTTCTTTCCATATAAAAAACAAAACCGGAGAAAGCTTAGCTGGAAGAAAAATTGATTATAATATTTTTCCTCTTACCTTTTCTGAATATTTGAATCAAAAGGGCGTTGAAAATGATTTAAATTTCAATGTTCTTGAAAAATTAATTGATGACAAAAAATATAATTCGAAAGATCAATTGTATAGGTTTGACATAAAAAGCATTTTAAACAACATACTGGTTTATGGGCAATATCCTTATTTGATCAAGAATCCAAACGATGAAAAATATTTATTAAATTTTGTGGATAGTTTGATTTTTAAGGATATTTTGGAGCTGAATTTGATTGAGGATAAAAAACTGGCTAAGGATTTATTAAAACTTCTGGCCTTTCAGATTGGAAATATAATAAACTATTCTGAATTAGCAAATAGTTTGAAAGCGGATCAAAGAACAATCAAGAGATATGTTGAAATTTTTGAACAGAGTTTCATTCTGTTTCGATTATACCCTTATTCAAAAAACAAAAGAGATGAAATCTTGAAAGCGACAAAAATATTTTTCTATGATACTGGAATTAGGAATGCGCTGATTGGAGATTTTTCTGATTTGGATTCAAGGACGGACAAGGGAGCTTTATTCGAAAATTTCATAATTAGCGAACTGATAAAACAAGACAGTTATTCAGAAAAAAATTTTAAATTTTATTATTGGAGAACAAAACAAGGATCAGAAATAGATGTAGTTCTAGAAAAAGGAAATAGCCTCGTTGGAGTGGAAGTAAAATATAAACGAAAATCAGCTAATAAGGCTTTTAAAAATAGATATCCAAAAGCCAAAATCAGGTTGGTAACAGCGGATAATTTTTATTAAAATGACGTATTTTGTAATTCTTACAGTCAATCCGTTGACTAAAAGCAATCGATATGATAGAAACCATTGTCAAAGTTCATTCACAAAAGGGGATTGAAAGATGAAGAGGTTTTTTGTTTTTGTGGGGGTGATGTTTTTTGTGGCGATATCGTCTCAGAGTTTTTCTGATAATTGTGAAAGATGTCTGGATATCGTTCGGAACAATAATCAATTTTCGCCACAACTAGTGCAAGAATTGTTTGGTTGTGTACAAGGTCAGGAAGGGGAATGCAAGGCAAATGTATCAAAAATGGTATTTGAAAAATTTCGAGTAATCATAGATTTCTTTGGGAGGTAAGAACAATTGAAACTGAAGGCAAGAATTTTAATTCTTGCCTTTTTTATTCTGTGAAATCCAAAAATTTCCAGTAAAGATTGCTAGAAAAAATATTAATTTAAGAGAAGCTCAGACCATCTTATTTTTTTTCTTTCAAAATCGATTGGATGAATTTTTCGTCGGGTGGGGAAGCGAGATCTAGTTTAAATTCGACAATAAAGGTGCTTCCTTTGCCTTCTCCGGCGCTTTCTACCCAAATCTTGGCCTTTTGGGCGAGGGTCATTTTTTTCGCGACGTAAAGACCAAGACCAGTTCCAACAGTACTCAATTTTTTACCTCGACCGGCTCTAACAAAGCGTTCAAAGAGATGGCTGATCTCATCTTTTTTGAGGCCGATGCCGGTGTCGCGGACAAGGATTTGAGCAACGTTTTTGGCTTTTTTTACTTCCACTGTAATTCCACCTTTTCGGGTGTATTTAATAGCATTATCAATCAGATTACTCACAATCTCAGTCGTTTTTGCTTCGTCCATCCAGACCGGTAGAGGCTTTTTACAAGGATGAAACTTAAGATAAAGCTTCTTGCTTTTGGCTTGAAGGCTGAGACCCATAACGGCTCTTTTGGCGAGTTCATTGATATCTTTTTTGACGAAAGAAAATTCCACCTTGCCTTCTTCTAAGTGGGAAATATCCAATAAATCCTCTATAAGACCGATAAGTCTTTCGTTGCTGATGTAGATCTTTGTGATTGCATCTTGGATAGCTTTGTCTAGCTTTCCATAGGAATCGTCCATCAACATCGAAGAAACTCCCTTGATGACAGAAAGCGGACTTCGAAGCTGATGGGAAGCGGAAGAGATGAAATCTGATTTTGCCCGGTCGAGACTCTTTAGAGCTTGATTGGCCTTGAAAATTTCTTCACTGGTTTTTTTAATTGCTTCTTTTTTTTCTATTTCACCCAGAACGCTTTTAACCAAAAGATGGGAAAGAGCAAGAAGAATAAGAAGTAAAATCGAGCGGAGAATGAAATTTTCTGTACTGGTTGAGTTAATGATACTGATAAAACCTAGGAGAATGAGCAAGCTTCCCAATGTTTGTGCCAAAGAGACTTTGTAGCTTAGAAAGTGTTTCCAGTGGAGGTAGCTTGCTAGAAAAACAAAAGCGCCAATGAGAATTGGAATAGCGAAAGCAGAAAGACAGTAGTCCAATATAAAAGCATTTAAAACAATATCGCTGTTAGAAAGAATGTATATTTCGGAAACTAATGAAATATAAAAGAAAGAAAAAAGAGTGAGAAAAGAGAGGAGGAAAAAGAGAAATAATTTTTCCATCAGCCAGATTTTTTTTTGCTGAAGGACTTGAAGTGAAAAACAGGATATGTAAGAAATAACAAAACTATTAATCAGACTGAAACACACCGAAGAGAAAAGAAATGCGTCCAGAAAAAAGCTGGAAAAACCTTCTTCAAAATTAGGTGAAAACAAGGAGATAAAAATGAGAATAATGGTTGCGGAGGCAAGAATTATATTTTCTAGAGAAATAAAGAAATAAGTCCATTTCGGAACCTGAAAAAATTTTTGCTGACTTTTTTCTTCCATAAAACAAATTACAAGGAGAAGAAGAGAAAGGAAAATATTAGGAAGTCCAATAATAAGCAGGAGAAAAGAGTACTCTCCAACGTTAGAGTATTCTCCAACAAGATAAATCCAACCGCTTGCAACAAGACCGGCAAGAGCAAAGAAGATGTTATTTCTAGTATAAAAACTTCGAAAAAGGATGAAGAACGAGAAAAAAAGAAGGACCAGAAGAGAAAAAGACGAAAGTGAGAGAGTTTGAAAGTCCATTGGTTTTTATGTTTATTTTTTTGTTTTATTAACTGAAAGACATTGTAGCAGGAAAATTGGAAGAGAGAAAATGGGACAAAACTTTTCTCCCCTTCAGATGAAGGGGAGTGGTTGAAGACCGAGGGATTTGATGCCGAAGGCTTCCAAAAGCCTATCGCTTCGCATTCAAACCCTCCGCCCTACGGGCACCTCCCTTTCATCTGAAGGGAGGAAAGAGAGTATCGCTTTTTACCCATTAAACTTTATCTCACCACTATTCCATCTTTCCCAGCTCCAATCTTCACTTTTCCATTGTCTTTTATCTCTCCCTTCAAAATCATCATCGCTAGAGGGTTGAAGATCTCGGTCTGGATTACTCGTTTTAATGGTCTTGCTCCAAAAAATGGGTCGTAGCCTCTTTTTGCGAGCCATTCTTTGGCTTTTTTATCTATTGTGATCTTGATATTTTTTTCTTTAAGTCGTTCTTTAACTAATTCAAGCTGAATGTCTACTATTTCTTCCAAGTTCTCTTTTGAGAGTTTGTGGAAAGTGACAATTTCATCGATGCGGTTTAAAAACTCCGGTCGAAAATGGTTTTCTAGAGCCTCTTTGACTCTTTTTTCAATTTCTTTCTCACTAGGAATTTTTTTGTTTTTATTGCTGGAAAAACCTAAATCTTCGGTGGAATGGCTAATAATCTCGCTCCCGATATTAGAAGTCATTATGATAACGGTGTTAGTGAAACTAACTGTTTTACCTTTGGAATCAGTCAGCCTTCCATCGTCAAGAATTTGCAAGAGAACATTAAAAACTTCTGGGTGAGCTTTCTCAATCTCGTCCAAGAGAATTACGCTGTAAGGTTTTTTACGAACCGCCTCTGTTAGTTGACCGCCTTCTTCATATCCAACGTAGCCGGGAGGAGAACCAATCATGCGGGCGACAGACTGTTTTTCCATGTATTCGCTCATATCGAGGCGAACAAAAGAGTCCTTGTTGTCAAAGAGAAATTCGGCCAATGTTTTGGCTAGTTCGGTTTTTCCGACTCCGGTAGGACCGAGAAAAATAAAAGAACCGATGGGGCGGGTAATTTCTCCAATTCCAGCTCTGTTCCTACGAATAGCATTGGAAACCGCGGAGATGGCTTCTTCTTGTCCGACCACTTTTTTCTTGAGTTCTTGTTCCAACTCGGTTAGTTTTTCAATTTCTCCTTCCATCATTTTTTTAATGGGAATGCCGGTCCAGCGAGAAACAATCGTGGCAATTTCTTCCTCAGTCACTTCTTCTTTAAGAATGGGGTTATCTTTTTGCAGTTTAAGCAAACGCTCCTGAAATTCTTTTAGCTCCTGTTCTTTTTCTGGAATTCGACCATATTTTATTTCAGCGGCTTTTTGAAAATCGGCATTTCTTTCAGCAATTTCAGCTTCTCCTTTGAATTTCTCCACTTCTTCTTTGCCTTTTCTAATTTGGGTTATAATGTCTTTTTCAGATTGCCAGCGGGTTTCTAGTCCCATACTTTTTTCCTTAACATCGGAAAGTTGTTTTTTGAGTTCTTTGAGTCTTTCTTTGGATTTTATACTTTTTTCTTGAAGCAAAGCCTGCTTTTCGATTTCGAGCCGGCGGATTTCTCTTTTAAAAATGTCGAGTTCGGTAGGCATGCTGTCAATTTCCATTCGAAGAGATGAAGCGGCTTCATCAATCAGGTCAATCGCTTTGTCGGGAAGAAAACGGTCGTTGATGTAGCGGTTGGAAAATTTGGCAGCAGCCACCAAGGCGTCATCTTGAATGTGAACTCCGTGATGAACTTCGTATTTTTCCTTGAGACCGCGAAGGATGGCAATTGTGTCTTCGACGCTGGGTTCCTTAAGCCAAACAGGTTGCAGTCTTCTTTCTAGGGCGGCGTCTTTTTCAATGTATTTGCGATATTCTTTGGTGGTGGTAGCGCCTACAACTTTAATAAGACCACGAGCCAGAGCCGGTTTTAACAAATTAGCTGCATCCATGGCGCCATCCGTTCCCCCAGCTCCCACGAGCATATGGATTTCATCGATAAAAAGGATTACTTTTCCATTACTCGCTTCTATTTCCTTGAGGATTGCCTTCAAGCGATCTTCGAATTCTCCGCGGAATTTGGTGCCAGCGATGATAGCTCCAAGGTCTAGGGAGCGGACTTCTTTTTCTCTGAGAGTTTCTGGAATGTCTCCGGCTACGATTCTTTGAGCTAATCCTTCCACAACAGCGGTTTTTCCGGTACCGGCTTCCCCTACCAGAACCGGATTATTTTTGGTGCGACGGGAAAGAACTTGGATAATCCGTCTTATTTCCTCATCTCTTCCGATAACGGGATCAAGTTTTTCTTCTCGGGCGAGGGCTGTTAGATCCTGAGTATATTTTTTCAGAGCTTGGAATTTTGATTCTGGATCAGGCGAGTCGATTTTTTGATCCCCTCGAAGACCCTTCAGAATCTCCAGTATTTTTAGTTTATTTACACCGGATTGATTCAAAAGTTCGGCTGTTTTTCCGCCTTGCGAAAGAGCCAGTAATAAATGTTCCGTACTGATAAACTCGTCTTTCAAGGAAGTTGCCTCTCTTCTAGCTAGTTCTAAAACTTGACCGAGCTCTGGCGTAAGATAGAGTGGGGAATTGGGGTCTAGATTAGTCGGGGATATTTTAGGAAAACTAGAAAGAAATTTTTTTAATTCATCATCTAATTTGGCAATGTTTATCTCCAATCTTTCAAGGATGGGCAAAACTAAACTGTCTTCCTGCTTGAGAAGGGAAAACAAAAGATGGGAAGGGCTGATTTGATTTTGACCGAGCTCTCTTACAATCATTTCGGCCTTTTGAAGCGCTTCTTGGCTTTTAGTAGTGAAGTTCATGGCAAACAATTTAAAATTAAAAATTTCGTTTAGACCCCGCCGAGGTGGGCAAAATGGAAAATTTTGGAGTAGGCTGTCGCCCACATTTATACCATAGTATAGGATTTTTTAATGGTTGTTTCAAGAAGGTGATAGTTTACTGAGATAATAAGTTTACTAATATTCAAAAAAACTAATAAACACGTGTCATCCTTGCGAAAGCGAGGATCCAGGTTAGGCTCATTAATTGTTCTAATTGCTCTAATTAGTCTAATTGTTCTAAACAAAATACCAAGAACCAATTTCTAAAAGTTATTTTTTATTATTGTTTGGTACTGGGTGCTTTTTTAGGTTAATTAGTATAATTAGAATAATTAGAGCAATTTTCTATTTTCCTGGATCCTCGCTTTCGCAAGGATGACACAGACACAAAGCGAAGATGGTAGCCTATTTATTCCAAGGAAGTTTAGTAGAGAATAATACGTATATTCCAAAAGCCAAATTGCAAAATAAAATAAAAAAGACCTCGACGAATCGAGGTCTTTTTTGGGAAAAACAACCAATCTTTACTTTGCGAGTAAAGCGTCAACCTGTTGTTTTAGAGCGTCGAACTGGACGGCTCCGCTGTTAAATTGATCGTTAACGAACAGGGCGGGTGTCCCACTAATATTATAGTCTTTGGCTAAATTTGCGTCTGCGTCAATGTCGGCCTGATATTTTTTGGAATCAAGACACTGGTTAAACTTGGCAGTGTCGAGTTTTAACTGGACAGCATAAGACTTGAATTTAGTGATGTCGTTTGCATTTCCCCAATCAGCTTGTTTGGCAAACAGCATATCGTGCATAGGCCAGAATTTTCCTTGTTCGCCGGCACATTCGGCTGCCATTGCCGCGTCATTGGATTGAGCATGAAAGCTAAGAGGAAGGGTCTTAAAAGAAACCTTGACCTTGTTTTTGTAATCGCCCGTATTCATCAATTGGCTTATTGCATCAGCAAGCATTTTACAGTAAGGACATTGGAAATCAGAAAATTCAATAATGGAAACTTTGGCATCTGGATTACCAAGAACTTCTTGATTTTTAGATGCAAAAGGAGGAAGATCATTGTATTTTCCCTGAATTCCAAGAACAGAAGTGTCAAGAACATAAATGTCATCTTTTTGAGTGAGGACATTCTGAATCTTGTCGAATACCTCGCTTTTTTCAATGGATTTGTCGAAAATAAAGACGGGTATCATTTTAGCTCCGGTTTTTTGAAGAAGAGCCTTTCCTTCATCGCTATTTACGCTAACTTCTCTGGGGACAACTGTTGGAATGGCAGTCTTGAGCCCTAAAATAGCACTGTCGGCTTTGCAAGTGTCACAATTTTCATCGTTAACAACTGTGAGGTTTACAGCCGGGCTGTTGTAGGCCACCCAAGTCTTTCCGCCATAAGTGAAAAGATCTTGTCCCTCCAATCTTTTGAGAGAAATTCCTTCTCCCTTAATCAGTTGGGCTACATCCACAAAAATGCTTCCGGCTAAAAGCCCCAAAAGCAGGATGATAGCGGCAAGATAGTTCTGAACTACCTTGTTCTTGTTTTTTGGCTTTTTTTCTTGTTCTTCTTCCATTTCAGCGTCTTCCCAATCTTTTTCATCCTCTTTCTCTTTTTTGTCGTGTTTCTTTGACATCTAGATTGATTAATATTTAATGGAGTTTTTATGCTTATTGTTTTGCCGGAGCTTGTGGTTGACCACCGTTTGTCGGAGCGGGAACGGCTGTTCCTTGATCAGGAGCTCCCTGTTGTCCTGAAGGACCTGCCTGTTGTTGTGCCGCCTGTGCCGCCGCTTGGGCTTTTTTCATCTCTTCATCGGCATTCTTCTGAGCGGTTACAAGATCATAAGGAATCTTCACAACCGTGATTTTTTTGTCATCCGGACCGCTAGTAAATTTGTTCTTGGCCATACTCTTTATTCCGTAGCCAAAAACACAGCCAATGATAAAAAGAATGATGAGATAATAAGTGGTTGTATTTTTTTCTTCTTCCATTTTTTTAATTCTTAATTTTTTAAGAGGTCTTTTTATCTTTAAGTAAGAAAAAAAAGTAGGCAAATTTTACATTAGTTCATAAAGTTCATAAAGTTCATAAAGTTTGTAAAGTTCATAAAGAAAAGGCAAAAACAGTAATCCTTATAATTTTATAAACTTTAAGAACTTGATAAACTTGATGAACTCATTTGAACATTTCTTCCACTTTCACTCCAAAAAACTTGGAAAGCCGGAGGGCTAGGTGGAGGGAGGGGGAGTATCTTTGCTTTTCCAGGGCAATGATGGTCTGACGAGTAACATTTAAAACAAGCGCCAGCTCGTTTTGAGTGACTCCTTTCTTCAAACGAAATTCTCGCACTTTGTTTTTGATTTTATTGGAAGGGGATTTGGACATGGAAATAATTTCTAATTCACCTAATTCACCTAATTTCTAATAAAAATCCCAAGGTTAAAATTTAAAATAAAAAATGTTCTTTCCTCGATTTTCTTAACGGTAAACATTAAAAGAATATTTTACAGGCCTAACTATGTATCCTGGATCCCGGGTCAAGCCCGGGATGACACGGGGGAGTAAAATTTTTTGGCTTTCTCGTTAGACTTTTTGCCTTTTATTAGGTGAATTAGAAATTAGGTGAATTAGAAATTTAATTAATATTAAACTCTATAAACATTCCCTTATTCTATAACAAACAAAACAAGTAGGGAAGTTTACTCAAAGACAACGTAACATTAATTTTACATCCACAGAGTTTTCCCCAGTTATTCACAATGTAATATTAATTTTACTTTGGTCTTTTACCCCAAAACACTGCAATAGAGAGCCAAAACAAGATTGAGAGGTCGTTTTTCCAATAAGGGGTGTCGACTAGGCCGTGGAGAAAGAAGTAGACGAGATAAAGGAGAGACCAGAGAGTTAAGGGATCGAGGGAGGAAATTTTCTGATTATAATTTACAATTTTCAATTTACAATTTTCAATCAATTTCCAATGACTTAATTTTTCAACCTTGTCTACCGGTAGGCAGGTTTTAATTTTTTTCATTTTTTGTGTCATCCTTGCGAAAGCGAGGATCCAGTAACTTTTCTTAACGTTTTCATGGATCCTCGCTTTCGCAAGGATGACACGGTTATTTAATTTTTGTTTAGTTATGATTTTTTCATTTTTGGTAGTATTTTTGCTAAATAATTTAGCAAAAGATAGGTAGATGATTAAAACAAAGCCCAAAATGCCTAGAAAGCCAACCTGGGTCAAAAAAGCTAGAAAGACGTTGTGGGGCTCGGGGGCAGACCACTCAATATAGGGTTCCTTAAAATTTGAAGCGTAATCAAGATAAGCTTTTTGAAAGTTTCCTGGACCCACTCCAAAAAGGAAATGATCTTGACTAATGGCAATCGCACTACCCCAAATCATTTGGCGGGAGTGGAAGGAAGAATAATAATTGCCGTGGAGGATGGATTGGAGTTTTGGATTGTGGAGTTGGGAAAGGAAGAGGGCGGAGAGGAGGAGTATTATAAAAAGAAATGACCCCAGAACCATTCGGTACGGGGCAAGCGAATGACGAAATACTTTCCACTTTCCACTTTCCACTTTCCACTTTTGACTAAAAAAGCGACACCAAGACTTTTCACTTTTCACTTTCCACTTGCTACTATCGTATTGTGCGACATTCTTTTTGTTGATAATTACAAGAAAAAATAAAGCACCAAATAGACCGAGCCAGGTGCTATAGGAGGTTGTGGCGTAGAGAAGAATAATATAAAACATGAAGCATAAAACATAAAACATGAGATGATGTGTCATCCCGGGCTTGACTCGGGATCCAGTAACTTCTGTTTCAGTGTTTGTATCTTGATTATTGGAATTTATTTGTCTCCATAGGCGACTCGCTTGGGCGGGTAATTTGTTTCTTTTCGTCTCGACTTCGCCTAGGTGAGTTTCTTGGAATTTATGTTTTGTTTCATGTTTCATGTTCCATGTTTCATTCTTCACTATCAACACAACCAAGGCTAAAAACCCAGGCACCAACGCCATTCCGAGGTGGTTGGGAGACAGATATATTCCGGAAAGACGGTGGTCGTAGGTCAAGACGTCAAAAAGTAAAAAGGGGAGATTTAAAGCCACAATAACCACTCCCCCAAGAGCGAGAGACTTTAAGTATTTTTCGCGGAAGCGGGGAATTGATAAATAGGGAAGTAAGGCGAGGAAAAGAAAAAAAGGCAGGAAAAACCAGCTTTTAGCGATACCGAGAGAGACTTTTTGATTGAGACCAAAAAAAGTGCTGAGGACAACAGTGAAAAGTAGAAAGTAGCAAGTGGAAAGGAAATATTTTCCGAGGCGTGTTTTTTTGAGGATTCTGATGCCTTTAAAAACTAGACCCAGATTGATGATTAGGAAAATGATAATCGTGATTTCCAAAAGATTAGTAGGAAGGGCAGTGGTTTTCGCTTCGCCGAAATTAGGTGGTAGAACGGGATATTCTTTGTAGAGAGGATTGAAGAAAGAATTGATAAACATTAAAAGACTATGTGACTTGATCGCCTCGGAAATAAGTTGTAAGTTTAGGTAAAGCTTTATAAGATAAAAAGGGAGGATAATTGGGAAAAGCCGAAGAGCAAAAGAGGGCTTTTTAAATGATATCACTGTAAAAATGGCGATAAAGGCGAGGACTAGGAGTTGAATAATTGGGGAGGAGAGATAGAGATCCATAAATTAATTTTCAATTTTCAATTTACAATTTTCCCGTCCGAGGCGGGTCGCCTAGGGCGACAATCAATTTTCAATTTATAAATTTTAAAATAAAGAAAAACCGTGGCTACTTTATTGTGTCATCCCGACCTCTGAGCCGGGATCCAGGATGACGATATTAAGCTGACGTAACGTTACTCTGATTCATTTTTTAACAATATATATTAAAATAACACCCTGTTAGTCTAACTGGATCCCGGGTCAAGCCCGGGATGACACAGACACAAATGAATAATCTAAAACCCATGAAACCCAAAAAACAACTCTCCCTATTCATCTTCTTATTAGCATTAAATCTTTCTGTCACCTATTTTTTGCATGGTCTTGGAGTGAAGGGTCTTTGTAATGACTTTGGAGCTTGGGGGGTGGTGAGAGGGGATTTTACCTTGATTGCCGGCAATTTTGTTTTTTTGCTTTTGGTTCTGAAATTGCTCTCTAGTACTTCGGAGAAGTTTTTACAACTAGCTCTAATCGTCATTTTAGCGGGAGGGATTGCCAATTTTATTGAAAGAGTCGTCAATGGTTGTGTCTTTGACTATTTTAATTTCATCCCCTTCTGGCCGATGTTCAATTTGGCGGATGTGATGGTGGTGGGAGGAATCGGAGTGTATATATTAGTTAAAGCGAAATGAATTTTGAAATTCAGGTACTGGTGTAGAAATCTTGATTTGTAAATAGTAATTTAGTTAGTATTATAAATACAATTAAGTCATATTGTTTTTTAAAAAAATGTGTCAACGAATTAGTTAACTTCTACAAGGATGACACAGAGAATACAACATTTTAAGTCAAGATTTCTACACTAGTACCTCAAATTCAAATTAATATTGAATGTTTTAATTTTTTATAATTTAAACAAACAAAAGTTTCGAAATTAAATCATTTTATCATTAGATTTTTATTCAAAATTTGAAATTCAAAATTCATTTCATTTTAACTAATACTTTCCCAAATTTCCACTTAATTTTCTAAAAACCTCAAATATAATAATGAAACAGCGCTAATTAAAAGAGATTTAAAATATCGAAAATTTTAATTAAATTAAATTTTGTGTTTTTTTGGTAAAATAAGCAGAAAAAAGAAAAAACGTTTTTTTTGGTATTTTGGTCGGTTTAATTAGTCTAGAAAGACGAATCCGGGGTTTAAACTGCATCTTTTTAGTTATTTTACCCATTTTTTCTTTTCATAGAGATTTTTTGGAAAATTCAGGCTACAATAAAAAGCAGTTAAAAATTAAGATTGAGAAAAATGGTAAATCACAACAAAAAACAACCACTGGCTATTTTCGATATTGATGGAACCTTGTTTCGCAAGAATCTCCAGTTTGAGCTTCTAGAAGGTCTTTCTTATGAAGGGATATTTTCTAGAAAATCCCGAAACAAACTAGTGCAATATTACAGAGCCTGGTTAGAAAATAAAAGTACTTATGATGGATACAGAAGGCTTTTGGTACGGCTATACCGCAAGGAAATAAAGGGTTGTGATCCCGCCCAAGTGAAGAAAGTGGCAAAAAGAGTGGCGGAATTTCACCATGGACGGCTTTTTATCTATACTTCAAACTTGTTTAAAAAATTAAAAAAAACTCATTTTACGGTGGCTATTTCAGGCTCTCCAGTGGAAATTGTTTCTGAGTTCAACGGATATTTGAAATTCGATCGGGCGTACGGAACTGTTTTTGAAATTGATAAAAACGGACTTTATACTGGCAAGGAAGAATTTGCTCCCGTGATGGACAAAAGCCAAATAATCAAAGAACTTGTTAGTGGAGAAAATTATTCAACACATCATTCTTATGGAGTAGGGGACACAGACTCGGACGCCAGTTTTCTTTCTTTAGTCGACCACCCAATAGCCTTTAATCCCGATCTACCATTAAAAAAGCGGGCAGAAAAGGATGAATGGAAGATAATTGTGGAGAGAAAAGACGTTATTTATGAGATAGATAAATAATTTCTAATTCACCTAATTCACCTAATTTCTAATAAAATATCCAAAACCGAATTAAAAAAAATTCCAAGAAACAAGAAACAAATTACAAACAAGGTACAATTTTTCAAATTCGAAATTCAAAACAGAAAAATGTTTGGAATTTGTGATTTTTAATTTGAAATTTGTTTGTGATTTGTTTCTTGTTTCTTGGAATTTTTATTAGGTTAATTAGAAATTAGGTCAATTAGTAATTTTATTCTATGTTCCCGATATTACTCTTAGCAACGTTATTATTTTGGATTATTCCGATTCTACAAACATCACTTTTCCCTTGGTGGTCGGGTGACGGACTCTTGATATTGATTTTTATTTGGAGTTTTTACGTATTAAGAAAGTCGAGCGAGTTGCGATTCAGTTTTTGGCATTTTATTTCCCCGTTTGTTTTGGGTTTGGGTTTTTCAAAATTTGTGTTTTTCTCTCCTTATTATCTCTTCCCATACGTGGTGTTCGTGGTAGCTATGACTTATCTGTTGTTTGCAAAAAGAAAATGGGCTTTTAGACCAAAGGAGGGGCTAATTTTCATTTTATTTGCCTTTATAGTCTATACTTTATCATATATCGCTATAAAAACTCTGATTTTGGGATACTCCCTAGACTATCATTTTTGGATTAAGATAAGTATCACGTATTTTTCATCAGTAATAATATGGGCTTTATTTATGCTTCGAGGGGGGAGGGGGAAGATTAGATAAAACAATTTAAAATTGAAAATGCAAAGTGCAAAATTAAGGAGTCGCTTCGCGACAATGAATTAAAAGTCGCCACTGGCGATACCAAAATTTTTATTTTTGATTTTTTCATTTTTAATTCTATCGTTTGGCTACTCCAAGAAATGTCAAAAACAAGAACCACTCCGGAGAAATTGAGGTTAGTGGGTATTTTAGTACCGGTTTTGTGGGGGAAGGAGAAGAAGAAGTCCCAGAAAAAAAAGATCTGGAATGGCTTGTTTTTTTTGTTGTAATTTTACTAGGTATCCTCTTTGTCCGGTCCACCTATCTGCAAGTTGCAAAAGGAGCTTATTACCAAAAACAAGCGGAAGATAATAGGATCAAACATATTGTCATTAATGCTCCTAGAGGAATTATCTACGATAGAAATCATGAAATTTTAGCAAGCAGTTCCCCTCAATTTGATTTGGTCATGATTCCTGGATTAATTCCTAAAGATGAAAAAGAAAGAAATGCAATTTTTTATGACGTTTCTAATGTTGCCGATATTTCACAATCAGAGCTAGAAAACAAATACATTAGTGCTCTTCCTGAATCATTTGATCCTGTTCTTCTAAAAGAAGCCCTACCTAGGGAGGAGGCTATCAGAATTGAAGCGGATTCAGCAAATTGGAAGGGGATTATCATTAATAAAAAAGCGAAAAGAATTTACCCTGAAAAAGAAGTGGTAGCTCACATTTTAGGATATACTGGAAAAATAAACGATCAGGAATTAAAAAACAAATCGGGATACCAGATGACTGACTCAATCGGAAAAGAGGGACTCGAAATTCAGTATGAAGACTTGTTAAAAGGCAAAAAGGGGGACAGCCAATTGGAAGTTGATTCTTCGGGTGAATCAAAAAGAATCATAGGAGGTACGAAGCCAACTATGGGAAATAATTTAGTTCTTACTTTGGATGAAAATATACAAAAAGAGGCATACAGCGCCCTTAAAGAGAAAGTTGAAGAAAGCGGAGGAACTGGAGGAGCTGTTGTAGCGATCAATCCTAGGGATGGAGGCATTATTTCTTTGGTGAATTATCCTTCTTTTGACGACAATGAGTTTGTGAATGGAATTTCTAGCCAAAGATATTCTGAAATAATGAATGACGGTACAAAACCCCTTTTTAATAGAGCGGTTCTTGGTGCTTACCCTCCCGGATCCACCTTTAAACCTTTGGTTGCTGCGGCTGCTCTACAGGAAAAAGTTGTTACTCCGAACGAAGTGTTAATGTGCCCGGCAGTTATTAATGTCGGGCAATGGCATTTTGAAGATTGGAAATACCACGGTGAGACTAATCTTGACAGAGCTATCGCTGAGTCGGTCAATACCTATTTCTATATTGTTGGAGGGGGGTGGGGGGATAAGAAAGGATTGGGACCGGAAAATATTAAAAAATATGCCCAAATGTTTGGGCTGGGAAATAAGACCGGTATTGATTTACCAAAAGAAGGTTTGGGGCTTGTGCCAGATCCGACCTGGAAGGAGGAAAATAAGAAAGAACCCTGGTATATTGGTGATACTTACCATTTATCAATTGGACAAGGAGATCTGTTAGTAACGCCCTTGCAGCTTGCCTCCTATATCAGCGCTTTAGTCAACGGAGGAACACTTTATAAACCTCATTTTTTGGATTACGTTGAGGATTCAGGATCTCATCAAGTAGTTGAAAAAGACAAACCGGAAATTTTAAAAGAAAATATCCTTCCAAACAATGTTTTAAACTCCGTTAAGGAAGCAATGACGGAAACAATTAGCTCTGATTCCGGATCAGGCAGACAACTTCAAGATCTTGCAGCAAAATACAATATAAAGATAGGGGGGAAAACGGGAACAGCTCAAATAGGAGGAGATGAAAGATACCATGCATGGTTTGTCGCTTTCGCTCCGGTAGAAAATCCCGAAATTGCCGTGGCAGTGCTCGTAGAGAAAGGAGGAGAAGGGTATCAAAGTGCTGTACCGGTGGCAAGGAGGGTGTTGGATAAGTTTTTTGAGGAAAAGCAGTAAATTGGTTTAGAAAGTTTGGAAAGTAAAAAGTTTGGAAAGTCAAAAGGATATTTTTCTTGATAAAATTATAAAAAAGAAGGAAAAAGGAAGAGTGATAAAATTCCAAACCATCTAATTCATGTGGTATATGTGTCATCCCGGACACTGAGCTGGGATCCAGGAAACAATAATAGACTAATGAAACATTATTTTATCACTTTTTTTAAAAGACTGAGTTAAGATAAAGTTCCATTTTTTTAATACTATTCTCCTGGATCCCGGGTCAAGCCCGGGATGACACGGGGGAATCCCTATTGGAAATTTTGGGGCGTCGCCAAGTGGTAAGGCAACGGCCTTTGGAGCCGTCATTCGTGGGTTCGAATCCTACCGCCCCAGCTAGAACAACAAGCGCAGAGAGATTAATAAATTATTTGGGTTCGCCAGGTTATTCAGCCTGGCGCCCAGTCGGATGACTGGGCGAATCCTACCGCCCCAGCCTATGTTCAAATTTCTCAAATCTATCACAAAATCAATCTTCAGGGGAGCGAAAGAGGGGATTAAGGAAGAAGTGAAGGAGAATCCTCAATTTCAGAAAGTTGTGGAGAAACATCCCAAGACGTATTTCTTCTTAAGAAAAAGACTTTCAAAAAAGGAAAAATATGGTCTGTATTTTTCAATAGGAACCCTGATATTTCTCTTATTTGTCTATCTTTTTGCCAAAATACTTTTTGGGTATATCAACCACAATGCCCTAGTCGATTTAGATGTCAGAGCTCTAAATATTGTTAAATTTTTTCGCAATCCATCTCTAAACCAGGAGATGCTGTTTATCACTTATTTGGGAAAATGGGAGATTGTTATTTCTGGACTCCTGGCAACAACGATTCTATGGTCATATCTTAATTGCCGATATTACGCTTATTTATTAATAATATCTGTATCTGGTGGAGAACTTTTTGTTTGGTTGACTAAAAACTTGGTGGAAAGAGCCAGACCTAGCGTTCTAGATGCATTGTATCAGGAAAACGGATATAGTTTTCCGAGTGGTCACACTTTCGTAGCTATGTCATTCTATGGTTTATTAGGCTATTTAATTTTTATTAATCTAAAAAATCGGATTTTAAAGAGTCTAACTGTTGTTTTCTTTTTATTTTTTATTATTGCTATTGGGTTTTCCAGAGTTTATCTTGGAGTTCATTGGCTTTCAGATGTATTGGCCAGTTTTGTGGGAGGGATTGCTTGGGTCACTATTCTCTCAACCGTTTTTAAAACAAAACAAAGGTTTGGACCGAGGAAAACAAAAGAAGCCTGTATTCCTGAAAGTAGTGATCAAAAAACAACAATTTTGCTGTTGTTCTTTTTGTTCATAGTTTGGATTTCTTATGTTATTTATTTTTACAATACTCATCCTTTGCCAAAAAATTCGACTTTAGCGAGTAATTTCAGCAATGAGTTTCTGAAAAATGGCGAAAAGATTATTATTCCCGAGAATGATTTTCCTGATAAGATTTTCGAGCTTGCGCCTAGGGTGAGCGAGAACATAGTTGGCAAGCCCATGGAGCCGATAAATGTGATTATTGTGGGAAACAAGGGGCAACTGTTTCAGATTTTCAAAGATGCCGGCTGGTTTCAGTCGGACCCCCTTAATTTGAGCAATGTCTGGAAGCTGGTCGCCGGAACGGTTTTAGGCAGGCCATATCACAATGCCCCCGGAGTACCTTCACTTTGGAATGCGCTACCCAATGAAATAGGTTTTGAAAAGCCCACAGCAAAAGATTCTATTAAAGAAAGAGAACATGTTCATTTTTGGAATACCCCGTTCTTTCTTTCGGACGGCCGACCGATTTGGGTGGGAACAGCCCATTTTGACCAAACTGTTAAGTTAAAAGCCAGCATCTATTTTTCCACCCACACAATTGATCCGGCAATTGACAAGGAAAGAGAAAGAATAACTAACGATCTCCTAGGAACAAAAGAAGTTTCTTTGACAAGAGAATTCCAAATGGTAGAACCCACTCTGGGGCAAAACCAATCGGGAGATGCGTTTTTTACAGATGGAAAGGCGGAGATATTTTATTTGGGTAATTAGGTTTAAGAAACACAGTGTGTCATCCTTACTTCCCAGTAAAATCGATAAACTCCCCCGTGTCATCCCCGGCGCGTCGACCGGGGATCTAGTTAGGCTAATAGGATGTTATTTCAATGTGTATTGTTAAAAAGCTGAGCACACATAAGAACATTTTATTAGACTAATACTATTCTCTTGGATCCCAGCTCGGAGGCCAGGATGACACACAAGTGCTGTGCGGTGGGGTTTGTTTATATTTAGAGGAAGTCAGAAAAAATACTTCGAATCCAAAATTTGCCAAGGAATAAAAATGAAAATAAAATGGTTGCGTGGGACGATAATTCCCTTGTTAATGAGTAATATCAATCAAAATGACACCATCGAAGCAAGATGAAAAACTGATGCCTCTAAAGGAGTTGGCTCCTTTTACCCCTTATGCAGTCGGGTATCTTTCTTTGATGGCCAGAAGGGGAAATTTGAAAGTTGAAAAACTCAAGGGAACTTGGTTTTCAACCCTTGAAAACGTGAAGGAATTCGAGATTTTAATGAATGAAAGAAAGGAAGCCAGAAAAAAAGAACTAAGCCAGAAATATCACAAAAAAGTTGCAACGTACAAAGCAAGCGGAAAGAAGGAAGATGGTGGTTTGAAGATTAAAGTCCAAAGTGGAAATATTTTTGACGAAGTCCAGAATGACTTGAAAGAGGTGTTAAGGGAAATAAGAAACAAAGAGAGAGAAATTAAAAGAGACTACAGGGAATATCAGAGAAAAAATATAAGGAGTGGATCTCGGATTGAAACCGGAATGACACCGACACCATTTAGTGTGGCGAAAGCACAAAAGGAGAGGGAGAAGGGGGGAGAGATTGCCGAGAAACTCATTTTGGATTTAGGCAAGCTTCTTAATACGGCCAATCAAGTTCAAGAGGGGGTAGAAAAGATCGAGGACATTAAACTTAATAAAGATAACGATCTTGTTTCGATTCCAGTCAAAACAAGAGCCAATGCAATCCCTCAAAACAAACTTTACAACGCAATAGAACAAATTACTAGACCAAACGAGAAAGAACAGGAGCTGGCCATATACCCGAAATATCCCGATCCTCTTCCTTTTCAAGATGAAAATTGGGGAGAAAAGGCAAAAAAACAGAGAAAGATATTAAATATCGTGATACTCATTCTATTTTTTATTACCCTGGTATTTCTCTTCGTGTTCATCGCCTTTGGATAGATTAGTTTATCCCCAGTACCATCCCCAGAACCATTCGGTACGGGGCAAGTCGGTACGGGGCAAGCAAGTTTGTAAAGTAAAGCCGAGATTTTTTCTCGGCTTTCTCTATTACACTTTTCATCCCTGTGAAAGCTAAATAGCCTATAACAATAATGAGCCACCTTCCTCCCCTTCGAAAGGAGAGGAAGAATTAATTAGAATAATTAGTGAGTCTAACCTGGATCCTGAGTGCGATTGTCCAGGATGGCACCTTAAGTATAAGGGATAATACAGGTTGATATCCTATTAAAAAACCAAACATGGAAAATGTTTAAAAGTTGTGGAAAAGTGGGGGAATGTTGGGGGCTAAAAAATAGGTGCCGATATTTCTCTTAAAAACAAAATCGAGATTAATCTTTTCCACAGGATATTATGCTGTTTTTATAATTTTTTTACACAAATTGCACAATTAGATTAATTTACTATAATTCCAAACAGAAAATTTAAAATAAAAACAAATTTAAAAAAGCTTTTGGTTGCAAGATAGAAACAAAAACATAAAAGATCCAGGAATCTGCAAAGAGGAGAGGATAGAACCCTCCTTCTCCTCTTTGTGAGACAAAATAGAAAACAAATTAAAATCAAAAGAAAAAGGAAGGGGTTTTATTCGGTGAACCTCTGTGAAGAACAAAAAGTTCGAAACAGTTGCTCTTCCCAGAGGTTCTCGATAAATTCGGTAGAAGCACTTTACTATATATAGTTAGATTCTAATTTAAGGAGGAGGAATCTAGAAGATTGTTTATTATAAAAACTTAAACAATCTTAAAAGTTTCAAGTTTTGCAGAAATACAATAAATGATGCAAATCTTGAAAAAGTTTCCAAGACCCCCCAGTTCGGAGGGCACCAGAGAAAACAACGGAGTGGATCCCGGGTCAAGCCCGGGATGACACAGCCGGGTTGTTGTTTCCGGTGTCTTCCTTCTGGGGGGAACACCCCCCCAGCTCACAAAATTTTTATTTAGGGGCGCTACGGCGGGGGTGTTTTTTTATTGCTTAATAATTTATTATTTTCTTTGCATTAAGAGAAAAAAAGAACCGAGTAATATTCAGGGTAGTAGCGACTGTAAATTGATCTAATTGTTCTAATTAACCTAATTGACCTAAAAAAGCACCAAGTAAGAATTAAAAAATTGGGAATTGGTTTTTATAGGATTTTGTTTAGAATAATTAAAGCAATTAGGTTAATTAGAATAATTATAATTACTTTCTCACTTTTCTATAGATCGCATTAAAAATTAAATTCAGTTCCTTCGCTTCCATCCACATTTTTACAGACCCCTCTCTCAGCTCAGGGACAGCTTTGTCTAACATTCGAAAGAAATGCTTTGCTTCTCTTGATTCTTTCTTACAAATTCCAATCTTATGTTTAAAATCCTTTGAACTTTCTGCATCGTCTGCTTCACAATAATTCGCACCAACACTAGTGCAACATTTCGACAACTGATTGATTATCGCTCGAGTTATCTCATTTTTTGGAACTCTTTTTAACAATTCTATTGCATCTTCTCCAAACCTAGCTGTTCTTTCTTCAAGATCATATTTCTTGCTATCCTCTGAAGATTGTGGTTCCTTGGTCATTTTTTAGGTCAATTAGGTTAATTAGAACAATTAGAATAATTTGCCCCCATTCTGTTCCCCCAATTCTAAATTTTTCATAAAATTTTTCTAAACCGAATCTCAAGATGAATAAATAATCAATGAATTTTTTCCAATTATTGCAAAAAACTTGACATGATAAATTGCCCCTCTTATTATATATCCAGGAGAATTTGTTGCAAGAAAACAAATAGAAAAAGAAAGGGCAATAAACAAGATAACAGAGCAATTCGTGGCAAGACCAAAACAAACAAAAGAATTTAAAAAAAAGAGGATTGAGTCGGCTAAACAAATGCTTCTCGAGAAATTCGGGGCAGGTTCTTATTCGTTGCTTCGAAAAAAGAGAGTTTATTACCAAGGAAAATCGGAAGTCCAGACGGAAATGATCCTTTACCTGCTTCAAAACGGTTTTAATTTCAGTGAAATCGCTAAGCTCTCTGATAAATCACATGAAACGATAAGACAGATGGGGATAAAAGATGGATTGAAATTACAAATGACGAATGACCCCAGAACTATTCAGTACGGGGCAAGCAAATGGCGAATCAATGACAAAATTCAAAATCCTAAGGAAGATGTGGAATTTAAGAATGAGAATTTAGGAATAAACAAAGATATTTCTTCCTCCCCCTTTCAAGGGGAGGCGACTCGCATCGAGACGGAGAGGTCAAAAAATTTGGATGCGGAGGAACAAACCTCTCAGGCCTCCGGCCACCTCTCCTTCGAAAGGGGAGGAAACCAACTCGGGTCGGGTTCTCTTTTAAAGGAAGATAATCTCATCAGAATCTCCCAAATTGCCGATATTACTGTTAGAATTAGAGAAGGCGAGATACCAGCAGAGAAACCGATAAAACAGATAGAAAAAGAAAAAATCGGAAACGAAAGAGAGCATATTCCAACTCCCTTGTCCCTTCGTCATGACTCGGGTTTTGTGTTTGATGAGGAGGCCTCCTTCGCAGGGCTACGGCGAGCCGAGGAACCAGCCTTCGCTAAAGCTACGGCGGTCGAGGAAGAGGAAGAAGAAGAGAATAAAACATGGAACATAAAACATGAAACAGAGGAAATCCGTAGGGGCGGGGTTCTCCCGCCCAATATTCTCCCGCCCAATAAAGATACCCCCGACGATTATGCCGATATCTGGAACAAGTCGTTGGATTCTGCGAGGAACGACCCTGTACCAGACGGTACAGGGCACAGCCCCGAGCCAGACGTTACGGGGCAAGCTCCAAACCAGACGGTACAGAGTATAGCCCCCGAACTAGAGGGTATGGAAGACGTCCCCGTACCAATCATGCCGATTTCTGAAGGGACGTTCTTGTCCTTTACCGATCTGGAGAAAAAAGAAGATACAAAACCGACTCTTGCGTCTCTTCCTATTCCCAAGAGCCAATCGATATTAGACCCTGTACTATTCGATACAGGGCACAGTTCTGGACCATTTAACATGGGGCAAACTACTGAACCATCCAGTACGGGCGTATTGCAATACGCTCCAACTTCCACCAGAAAAGTCCTCAACGGAGTCCTAATGATTCTCATTATCTCCCTCTTTTCTTGGGGAGCCTTAGCAATGAAGAGTATGCTTGAGAGGGGAATGCTTGGCATAGGAAAGAATGAGATTGGTCAGGAAAAAGGGGTGAATGGTAATATTTTTAATGACGAAGGACGAATAACGAATGACGAATCAATGACCAATGACGAAAATCCAAATAAAAACGATGTAGGGGCTGGCCTTGTGTCCGCCCAAAAAGGAAATACGAATGGAAGCGAACAAGTTACTGGATCCCGGGTCGGAGCCCGGGATGACATCCTGAACCAGTCGGAACAGGGCACAATGGATGAGAGTACGGGCGTATCGCAATACGCCCGTACGATTGATTCCTTCTCTCCCATTCAAACCACTAAACAAGGAAACGACTACAAACTCTCTCTCAACGAAAAACTCTGCAGGGATGGGGAATCCTACATCTGGAATGAAACAGAAAACAAATGGCAGTGCAAAACCACAGAGAAACTAAGTAACAATGATTTCACGGATACTACTCCAACCCAAGGCAACATCCTAATTGCCTCCGGCTATGATTGGAAGTCAATCAAAGTAACCGGAGACATTCTAATGAGCCAAGACGGAATCACTACCATCCAACCGGACTCTATCGCCCTTAAAACTGACACCACTGGAAACTATGTCCAATCGATTACGAGTGGGTCTGGCATCCAGGGAGCCACCCAGGGAGAAGGAACCGACTCAACCCTAGAACTAGGACCATTAACCAAGGATTGGAACCAGACAGGAGAATACGACATCACCTTAAACAACGCTAACTCCCACCTTAGAATGCTGGAATCCAACGGAGATACCTACTATGGAACATTAGCTATGGGAGACCTCAATCAAAATTCCACTTACACTTTTGCAGGAACATCCGGGACCCTCCTAACCACCGCTAACTATTCTTCAACTCTTGATCCTGTCTATGTCAACCAAGATGGAGATACGATGACTGGAACACTTTTCCTTCCAACAGATGGACTTTTTGTAGGAGGAAACCAACTAATCGTTGCTGGGGGAAACGTTGGAGTTAATACCGGTGCTCCCGGAAGTAAACTTTCTATCAAGGGGAATGTCTCCATTGGTAGTAATTATGCCGGAGTGAGTGCCCCAGCCAATGGACTAGTTGTGGAAGGAAAAATGGGGATTGGTTCAGCCAGTCCAACCAACCAGCTTTCCATTTTAGGAACTGCCGATATTTCAGATAGAGTCGGAATAAACACGGCTCACCCAACGGAAGCTTTAGATGTTAATGGTAACATCCTCATTGCCGGAGGGGGAACCATTGACACTCGATCGGCGGGAACTTTGGTGTTGGGTGGAGCCACTCAAACTGGACTGACTCTAGGCAGAAACGGAGCGGTAACTACAATCTGCGGTCTTAGTCTTGTCGTTAATCCGACTTCTTGGACGGCTACGCCGACGATATCAGGGCTTATCACTGCCACCAGCGGTCTCACTGCCAACGGACTCATTACCGGTAATGCGGGACTCATAATTAACGGAACCACGAATATCACGGGTCTCGCCAACATTAACACGGCCGGTACTAACGCCAGTAATATTGGCAACTCTACCGGTATTCTTACCTTAACTTCCGGCGGAGCTTCCGGTTGGACCAACACAGCGGGTAACCTAGGCTTAACAACTACAACTTCCGGTAATATCAACGTCAATTCGGCGGGCAATCTCAATTTAAACACTACATCTAATAGTGCCATTAATACCGGTACCGGACTGACGACGCTGGGTGGCAATCTCAAAACCAACGGTACGGCCACGGTAGCTGGCACGACGACACTTAACGGCAATACCACTGTTAATGCTAATACTACTCTAAACGGTACTACTACGACAATCAACAGCACGGCCACTACGACGATAAATAGCGCCACGACCACGTTAGCGTCCACCCTTATTTCTCTCACGGGCGCCTCACCGGTTTTGAACAACACTTCCGGCACGCTCTATATCAACACCACTAATAACAATCCGGTAACTTTTGGAACGGGTAACGTGACAATTCCGAACCTTGTAGCGAGCAGTGTCAGCACCGGTAACATCTTGCCATTACTCGATGACACCTATGATATCGGCTCATCGGCTCTTCGTTACCGCGATCTTTATCTCGGTCCTACTTCGCTTCATGTTTATTCCAACGCCAGTGAAACGACGACGGCTCGGGACTGGAAATTGTCCATTCAAGAAACGAACGGAGCTAGTGAAGGCAATTTGCGAATCATGGAAGGAACGAATGAGTACCTGTCAGTGGATACGAGCGGGAAAGTGGGAATTGGCAATGTGGCCCCAAGTTATAAATTGGATGTCAATGGGGATATGCAAACAACCGGAGGAACCTATTTGGCGACTAATTCTGGCAATGTCGGAATTGGAACAACAAATCCGACTCATAAGTTTGAAGTCAACGGGCAGTGCGTGACAGGAGACACGAAATTAGTGGAAAGGGGAAAGAAAAAAAAGCGGGAAAGTAAGGAGATTAGGATAGATGAAGTCAAGGGTGGAGAAGAGATTTTGTCTTTGGACGAAAAAACCGGTCAATTGGTGCCTAGAAAAATCAAAGGGTTGTTGGATATGGGTGTAAAGCCGATTTATCAATTGGAAACTGAAGATGGAAAAAAGATCAGAACAACCGGCAATCATCCTTATTTTGCTATTAAACAAGAAAATGCCCCAGAAAACCAAAAATCCGCGATGAACGCGGATTCGTTGGCAGGATCTAGCTTAGTGCAGATTCCCGACTTGTCAATCTGCAATAATTGTAGCGAAGTTAATGAATATGTCAAATCTTATAATATTCGTAACGTGGAGGTGGGGGGAATCGAACCCCCAGATCCTCGATTGACAAGTCGGGATCCACACCAAGCCACCCCCACGTTAGAAAGAAGCTATCAGGAAGAAATGAAAAACGCAAATTGGACAAAAGTGGTTTATTTAAAGGAAGGAGATAGGATAGCGGTGGTAGAGGAAGGGGAAAAATTAAAGGGAGAAAACGAGTATGGAGAGACTGAATTTGCTAAAATTAAGAAGATTACGGAGCTTCCACCGGAACAAGTTTGGGATATTGAAGTGGAGGGAACCCACAACTTTGTCGGAAACGGTATCATCGCCCACAACACCTATATCACAGGCCAGACCGATATTATCGGCAATTTGTCTTCTTCCGGCAACACTACGGTTGGTACAGGCAATTCCACTACCAATACCTTTGGAGCGGGAAATTCTACAACCAACAGCATTGGTAGCGGTACTTCCTCAGTAAATACAATCGGTTCCGGATCTTCATCAATCAATACTATCGGTTCAACCACCACCCCGGGAACACTGACTATGCACGGTGCTACCACTTTGGACAACACTTTTATCGTCTCAGGCAACTATCTTACCAATTTAGGAGGAAATCTAACAGTTTCCGGAACCAATTGGACCGCTACTCCAACAATTTCAGGCCTGATTACCGCTACCAGCGGAATCACTTCCAATGGCTTAATCACGGCTAATTTGGGCGCTAATGTCAGTGGCGCGGTCATCAATCTTAACGCCTCGTCCAATTTTGCTACCAACATCAACACCGGCACTTCCACCGGTGCAATAACGATCGGCTCAGGACTAAACTTAATCTCGATTGATTCATCTGACTGGGATATCTCAAATACCGGATCACTGACCGGAATATCGGGTATCAGTAATGACGGAGCTTACACGCAAACAGGAACTTCCGCTAACACTTTCACCGGCACCTCAACTTTTTCCAACGCCACTTACTCAGCTTTATTCACGGGAGGAAATGTGGGAATTGGGACAGCAGTTCCGGGGGTAAAATTACAAGTTGTCGGTCAATCAGGAACAGGGAACACAGGAGTGATGAATATTACCGGCTATGATCAGTTCGGGCAAAGTTTGGTTATGCAGTTGCCAAGCACAGGCTATACCGGCAATTTGATTGCGCTGATGAAAGCCGCAGGCGGTTCGGGTCAGGCAATGGGTTTTTCAACCCACTTTACAGCTGATGCCGTTGACCGATTTTCTATAATGAACCACTCCGGTACGGAAAACCTGACAGTTCTGGACACAGGCAACGTCGGCATCGGGACGACGAACCCGGCCTACAAACTTGACGTCAACGGCGATGGTCGATTCACTGGAGCGTTGACAGTCGGAGGAACATTGACAGCCACGGGTAATATTCTGCCATCAGCCGATAATACCTATGCTTTGGGTGATGCCACTCATCGCTGGAGTGATCTGTTCCTTGGACCAGCCAGTCTCAAAATGTACAATTCCTATACTGATGCCAGCAACTATGAATTGGGACAACTGTCTTTCAACTCCAACGTAATGACACTCTCTTCAACCGCCCTCGGCACCGGCACCACCCGCGCTTTACAAATCAAAACCGGCTCAAACACCGGGATGTACATGGACACGAGCGGAAATGTGGGGATTGGGACGACGGCACCGGGCACAACACTGTCAGTTG
Organism: bacterium; assembly: GCA_021779915.1. Classification (GTDB taxonomy): domain Bacteria; phylum Patescibacteriota; class Minisyncoccia; order CAIUEV01; family CAIUEV01; genus JAJXZR01. Next base: position 1,601 of record JAJXZR010000020.1, on the reverse strand, counting down.
CGGGAAGTGCGAATATTGGAAGCACGTACGCCTTGCTTGGGGCACCGGCAAACGGTTTAGCAATAGAAGGCAACGTCGGCATCGGGACGACGGCACCTGGGCAAAAACTTGATGTTCAGGGAGGAAATATAAACACAAGCGGTAATCTCCTCGCAAGTGGAGTTTTGACGGTCAGTGGTACTGGCAATTCATCAATAGCGGGCAACGTCGGCATCGGGACGACGGCACCTGGGACAGCTTTGCATGTGGTGCGAGATACTACCGCGACAACTAATGGTTTTGTCGTTACCGAGGCTCAATTAGTCTTAGCTAACGCTAGTATCCCGACCGAACAACTCCATGTTGGTTATGACTCCTCATTAGGGACAAACGGTTCTGGAGTAATTGCCTCGGCAAGGTCAGGAGTAGCATTTACTCCTCTTCTATTAAACCCTTCCAGTAATCCAGGAGATGGTGGTAACGTAGGCATAGGAAATACCCGTCCAGGATCAGTACTCGGTGTTAATGGTGGTATTTCTGCTGGCACATATTATGCTACGGCGGCACCGTCAGGAGGAATGATTATAAGCGGCAACGTCGGCATCGGGACGGCGAGTCCGGGGAGCAAATTGGATGTTGAAGGCGGGGGCAGCGACGTGGGCGTCATGATTACACCTGGTAGCGGAAGCGGGAATGCCTTTCTTTATTTGAAGGGCTATAACGGCGGCACCGCGCACCAAGCAAGCATCCAGTCGAACTACCTGGGAGGCATCGTCATGTTGCCCGGTGGCGGAAGCGGTGATACTTCTGTCACCATAGGAGGTTCATCGCCCATCAACGCCAACGTACTCAATCTCTACGGCGGGGCGGCAATCGGTTCGGGGTATGTTACGACCGCGGCACCGAGCAATGGTCTCATTGTCCAAGGCAACGTCGGCATCGGGACGGCGAGTCCGGGCGCGGCGTTGGATGTTCAGGCGGCCACGGCGCATACGAAACTCACGTCGACAACGGGAACCAACTATGCTTATAGTTCAATAATCAACACTGGCGGCGAGTTTTATTTCGGAAGAGAGAACAGTGCCGGGGGCGGCTTGTTGAGCGGAGACACCGCGTATGCGGGCATCGTCGCCGCGGCAGGAACGAACCCGCTTCAATTCGGAGTCAACAATGCCGTATCGATGACCCTTCTCAACGGCGGCAACGTCGGCATCGGGACGACAGTGCCTAGTTATAAATTAAGTGTCGTTAGTGCTAGTGGAACAGCTATCGCACAAATAAAATCTGGAGACGCAAGTGGAGCAACTTTATATTTTGAAAACTCCTCAGCTTATCTAGGGCAATTATATATGACTCCAACTGGTTCTTATTTAGATTATCCTGGAACATTAAATTTTAGAGCAAGCGGGAATATGAAGATGAGTGTTGATGCATCGGGGAATGTTCTACAAACCGGAAACCTAACAGTTCAAGGTACAGGAAATACAACCATAGCCGGCAACGTCGGCATCGGGACGACAGCACCTGGGCAAAAACTTGATGTTCAGGGTGGAAATATAAACACAAGCGGTAATCTCCTCGCAAGTGGGGTTTTGACGGTCAGTGGCACTGGCAATACAACA
>JAJXZR010000012.1 GCA_021779915.1 bacterium | reverse complement strand
TTTTGTTTTTCAGGAATATCAAATAGACCAAGTTGGACGGATGATTCACGGGCTTGCCTCTGGAAATCTTCCTTCAAAACAGAAATAATTTTCTTGATGGTTTTTTGATTTTCTGCCCTGATGGAAAATCCGATCATTTTTTTTCTGAGGCGAAAAGTATCGCTGAACTGGGCGTGCGCGAGCCAAGAAGTCATGGCTCGTCTCATTTGTTCTTCACTGATTTTCTTTTGCCTCAAGCCTTTTTTGAGCTTCTTTAGTTTTTTGCGAAAAGCTTCTTTGTTGCTCTTCCGAAGCAGGGTAAAATTCTTGAAAATGACGTGTCCCAAAAAATCAATGCCCTTTTCCACTGGAAAAATACTTTGTTTTTTGGGATGGAGTTCCAGTAGCAGTTCTTCTCGGAGGAACATTCTTATCCGATCTCTCGTTTGGTGAAGATATTTTTTGTTCGGACTCAAAATCACAAAATCGTCCACATACCGGATGTAATAACGAATTTTTAGCTTATGTTTTATGTATTGATCCAGTTCATTAAGGAAGATGTTGATAAAAAGCTGGCTGGTTAGGTTCCCGATTGGAATTCCCCTGGGACGAAATTTAAGAAATGGAGAATCAGAAGCAAAAAGGCTGTCAAATTCGTTTCCGGTTTCAAAAGAGGCAATAATTTCCCGAAGAAGCCAAAGAACTTTTTGATCTTGAATAGTCTTTTGAATAATTTCAATTAGCTTCTTGTGATTAATGGAAGGAAAACATTTAGCGATGTCGCATTTCAAACAGTAAAGATTTTCTTTTTCAAGATGCTTTCGGGGAGCAAGACTCTCTCTCTCGTGACCGCCGTAGCCTTGGCGGAGGAGGTCGTTTTTCCGCAAAAAATATTGCAGTCTAATTACCGCTCTGTGAGTTCCTTTTTCATCTCGATTGGCGAAAGAATCGAAAATGAACTTTCGGTCATAAATAGGGTTCAAGACTTGATAAACGGCATGATGAACCACCCTGTCTCGAAAAGGAGCGGCACTGATTTGCCGTTCCTTTTTTTCAAAAACCTTAAAAAATCGATATTTTCCGTGTTTATAAGTTCCCTTGGTCAAATCTCTTACAATGCCGATCAAATTTAAAGAAAGGTTTTTTTCGAAAATCAAAACCGAGCGACGAAAACCTTTCAACTTCGAAGCTTTTTTAAAAGCCAGAACAATATTTCTGCAGGAAATAATTTTGGGAAAGAGACTTTTGTAAGTTTTCATTTTTAAGTATTGGTGCCAGACTTGTGATTTGAGATTAAAATTAGGAGTTAGCCTAGAACACGATTATCGTCCTGTAGTATGTGTCATTCCCGGCGTGTCGACCGGGAATCCAGGAGGATTTTATTAAATGAACAGAATGTTTATTTTGGTTATTTTCCAAACTATGCAACACAAACAATCATTCTTTTAGTCTAATAAAGTATTAGTTTACTGGATTCCCGCCTTCGCGGGAATGACACGAAGACAAAATTATTTTTATGTTATTCTTTTTTTAAGGTCAGGGAAACAAACAGAAAGCGCGCGGGCTTTCATTCGTGGGGGCTCTTGGGACAATGGCGGGAACGCGGGATTGTTTACGCTGAATTTGAACAATACCCCGGGGAATTCGAACAACAACATCGGGTTCCGGTGTGCTTTCTTTCGGGAGTTTTAATTTTGCCCTTTTTGGGCGGAATGAGCCAGATTCTGCTTTTGCCAAGCAATTGGAAAAGTGGAGCGAGTCAAAGAAACTGCTTTGTTTGTTTTGCCTTTTTGCTTAACGAGGGAAATCTTAAGGAAACAATTCCAGATATAAAAACAAGCAAAAAAACAACTAAAAACGGCGGGCTGTTTTGGTAACATCAAGATTGATGCGAAGAATCAGCCCGCGCTTTTTTGCGAAACAAAAAATCTCGAGAAAAGTCGGGATTTTTTGATAGGACTCAACTGAGTACGAGTTTTTAGGTGACAAGGGAGAAACGAATTTATCTAAAAAGTATAAATAACGCTCCGAATTCCTTCACTATCTGATACGGATCCCGGTTTTTTTAATCTCATAAACCATAGGATCCCATTCGTTTCTAAAATCAGCAGGAGAAAAACCATGTGGTTCAATTCTATCGTCCACTTTATCTTTTATTTCCCATAGTTTTAGCCTTCCCTTGTTCCAATTTTTTTCCATCTCTTTTGAGACAATTGCAACGTCAATATCACTCCACTTAGTTGGTTTCCCTTTTGCATAGGAGCCAAATAAATAAATAGCCGAAAAAGAGTAGTTCCCTTCCCTTAGTTTTTTAGCGTATTTGGCAATTACTTTTTTGGCTTCAGCTCTTGACATAATTTCTTGTATAATTTATCAATTTCTAAAATATATTTTTGAGTGTACTCTTTAGTGCAAACTTTATAAAAACGTAATTTCCATTCAGGATAGCGGGCTCTAATATTGAAATCGCTAACATCTAAGAGTATTTTTCTGTCTGCCTCAGTTCGTTCTATTTGCGTTAGTTTGTACAGCCGAACCAAATCATGAGTAAAAGGGGCTTGTTTCTGAGTTTTTTCTACCACCAGAGCTTTTAATATTTTCTCTAAAACAATATGTCCGAAAAAGAGACTGCTGACATAACGTTTGCTTTTAAAAAGACTCTGCATGGAGTCATAGTCATAATCGGCAGTGTCCTTCCAATATTTTACAAGTTTCTTGTAATCATTTTACATAAGAGAACATTAGAACATCAAGTATTTTATAGCAAAATTTAAAAAATTCTACAAATTTAATTTTCGTTTTTTTTGACAACAACTACAACTACTTGTATAATATGAAGTGTAGCAACTAATTGAACAAGAATGACAACCAATAAAAAACAACGAGTCACCCTTTTTATCAATCCTTCTGTCGTTAAGCACGCAAAAGCGGAGGCTATTGTCGAGGGTTTAAATCTGACCACTCTTATGGAAAAAGCCCTCATTAATTATTTACCAAAAAAAACGGTAATTAAAAAGGTTAAAACTGAAATGGAAGGAGGTGAAAAAATATGGCGGAAATTAAAAAAGAAACAATAACTACTCAGGAAAATAATGGCAATCCAGTTGTTAATTCTCAACCTCAAAGCAAAGCAACCGGTTCCCAAACAGTTGAATATTTAGTTTACTTCTTCTTTGGAGTATTGGAAATACTGCTCGCTTTTCGTCTCGTTCTCAAGTTAACAGGAGCAGGTCTTACAAGTGCTTTTGTCGGCTTCATTTATGGTTTGACTGGAGTCTTCATTATGCCTTTTGAAGGAATATTCCACCGAGAATTCGCTCGAGGCGCGGAAACAACCTCGGTGCTTGAACCGGCAACACTGGTGGCAATTATCGTATACGCTGTTGTTGCCTGGGGTATTGTTAAATTGATACGCATATTCTCTGGCGAACGGCAACCGAGTTAGTCTACTCGATCCGTTTGGTTTTAGGGATATGCAGCAGTAGCAATCTAATTAATTTATTTAAAAAAATGTGGACAATAGTTATAATCTTGCTGATTCTCTGGTTTTTGGGATTTATAACCTCCTATACGTTAGGCGGACTACTCCATCTCCTACTGATAATCGCAGTCATTGTGATTGTGATAAACCTTGTGCAAGGCCGCAGGCTTTGGTGATCGGATAATATTCCTATACAAAGTAAAAAGAGTAAAAAAATGTAAATTGCGTGGTTTTGGTTTTTATTTTTTTCTGAATACTCTTTACTAGAGCAGATAGTTGAAAAAGTTTATTAAAACTTTTGGCTTATAAATTTTTAATATTTATGTGCAGTAGGAAAGTACTTTATAAAATTTTATAGTCTCTCTTTTTTTCCAATCAGAGAAATATAGAGGACTGGAACGATAAAAAGGGTGAAGAAAGAGGAAATTGTGAGACCGAAAATAATTGCGCTACCGAGGGCGCGCCACAATTCGTTTGAGAGGGTGATGGGAACGATGCCGGCAATTGTGCAGAAAGAAGTGATAAAAATCGCTTCCAGTCTAGATTTTCCGGCATCCACAACTGCGGTCTCAAAGGGAATCTTTGATTTAATATTAAGATTAATTTTGTCAATGAGAATTATTGCGTTCTTTACAACAATTCCAAAAAGAGCAAGAATCCCAATTAATCCTGGAAAACTCAAACTAACGTGAGTGATAGCCATGCCGATAAAAACACCCGTTAGAGCCAAGGGCAAGGTTGCTAAAACGATGAAGGCTTTTTTGAAAGAATTGAATTGAATTACGAGGGTTGAAACAATTAACACTCCCGCCACCAACATGGCTTGAATAATGGAGGTCACCGACTGGGTGTTTTGTTCGTTTTCCCCGCCATAGCTGATGGAATATCCCTCAGGAAGTTGATAGCGCTCAGCAACTTTTTGTTGAAATTCGGCAACTACCTGGTTGGAGCTAGTGGTGCCGGAAACATCAGATGTGAGGAGCACAGTTCGTTTTTGATCGATACGGGTAATGGAATCCACTGAAGGGACAAGTTTAATATCGGCAACATCTTTTATATAAACAGGTTGCTTGGCAGTATTTAAAATTTGAAGATTTTGTATTGCTTCAAGGGAGGGAATTTTATCCTTAGCGAAATTTGCGATGACGTCTATGGTTTTATTGCCACGGATTACGGTTGAAACAGTTGAACCGGAAATAGCGGTTCGCAAAGTGCTTCCAACGGTTGTTGCGTTTAAATCATAAAGCTCCATTTTTGCCGGATCCAAAAGAAAAGTATATTGGGCGGGCGCGTTTTTAAGAGAAATATCGCTGTTGACAACTCCCGGAATCGAATCAAGAATTGGTTTCAAATCGATTGCGATTTTGTCTAGTGTCTGGAGATCGTCGCCTGAAATTTGAGCCTGAAAGGCAGATCCTGAAGGTGGTCCCCCGCTGGGATAAGACACGCTAATAGTGGCACCCTGAATGTCCGACAAATCTTGTCTAATTTTTGCTGCCAAATCATAAGAAGTAATTTTTCGCAAAGAAGTATCAACTAATTGAATATTAAGAGAAGCAGTATTTGAAGTATTTTGAGTTGCTCCCCCTCCTTCTCCTCTCGATCCGGGATTTCCTACGAGCGTGGAAAAACTTACAATTTCAGGATATTTCAGCAATTTTTGTTCTATTTTTTTTGTGATAAGGTCGGTTTGGCTTAGATCAAGCCCTGAGGGAGCGAGCACGTTGATTGTTAGATTATTGGAATTTTGAGCGGGAAAAAATTCCGATTTTATAATGCCGGTTGCTGGTAAAGAAACTGCAAAAATAAAAAGCACCAACACGGTTATGATTGTGAGGATGCGACGCCTCTTTGAACTTACAAGCATCTTAAGGTATTTTTCATAAATAGGAAGCAATCGATCGAAATGAACGATTCCGTGCATAATTTTTCCTGTAAGAGTTGACTCTTCGTGGGCTCCTTGCAACCTCAATTTTTCTTTAATAAGATTATCATCTTCCCATTCCAAATCTACTGTCAATTTGTTTTTTTCAAGTTCATCCTTCCCTCTTCCAAAATACCAATGCAATAAAAATGTAATTACAATAAAAGAAATTGTGGCGAAACCATATCCCAGAAGATTTTGCATTCTAGCGCCAAATATTCCCAATCCTACCAAGGCAAAAACTAAAAACAAGAAAAAAGTTTTGGTAAATCTGATACGTTCAAGAACCGCTGCAAGAGGATGATTTATCATCAGCGCAATAAACAGTGATGCGGCAAGAGTAACTGAAACAGTGATAGGTATTGATTTTATGAATTGTCCGATTATCCCACTGGCGTTAAGAAGTGGCAAAAATGCCCAGATAGTTGCAAGAGTTGTGGAAAGTAAAACAATCTTGAAATCGTTAAGAACAAGCAAAACTGCTTCTTCAGGTGTAAATTTTCCAGTTTTCATATATTGTTTAGTGGCCGACACAACTACAATTGCATCATCAACCAAAAGTCCTAGAGCCAATAAGAGTGAAAAAACAGAAAGAAAATTTAGTGAAGTGCCGGTTGCAAACATTACGCCAAAAGTTACGAAAAACACAAGCGGAATTGCTAATCCTGCAACAAATGCCTCTTTAAGTCCGACAATAAGAAGAAGAACCCCCATTACGATAGCTAGTGTAAGAAGAAAATCGCGCTCGAGTTCGTTGAATTGAGTGTCAATTTCTTCCGACATATCGTTGATGGACTGATATTTGATGCCGGGAGAAAACGTTGCAATCTGCGACTCGACGGTTTTTTTAGATTGAGCCACGGTATCGACGATACTTGCGCCCACCCGTTTGATAATTTGCAAAGTGACAGCGCTTTGGGGTTGGCTACCATTGACGGAAAGTCTTGAAAGAACTGTTTTTTCGATGGCTGTTTCTTTAACATCAGCAATATCCTTAAGATAGACAATCGCCCCATTGGAAGCGTGCATAACAGGAAGATTTGAAAGAGATTGTGCATCAAAAAAACGTGCATCGCTACGAACGGAATAATCAAATTCTTTGCCTTTGAAAGTGCCAGAAGGAAAAGCTATGTTTGTCGAAGCGATAGCTTGGTTGGCTTGGTCGGTTGTAATGTCGTACAATGTGAGTTTTTGTGGATCGTAAGAAACTTCAAACTCTGTTTGATCCCCACCGCTTACATTTACTTGGCGTATTCCAGGAATTTTTTCCAGTTCAGTTTGAATATCCTCAGCATAAGTACGCATCGTGAAATCGTCGTAAGGTCCAGTGAGTCCAAAAGTAACAACCGGAGTATCATCAAGAGAAACCTGGATAACTTGAGGGTCTTGGGCATCTGAAGGAATATCTTTTCGAATAGTTGAAAGCTGATCTCGCAAGCTACGTGTGGCGGTGTCGACATCTTGATTAGCTTCGAATTCCACTGTGACAGAGGAAAAAGAATTGGCGGAGCTGGAAGTTACTTTACTAATTCCTTGAACTCCCGAAATATCGGTTTCAATTTTTTTGGTTACCAACTCCTCAACATCAGAAGGTGAAGCTCCTGGATAAACATCGGTAATAACGGCAACGGGAATTTTTACTTCCGGGTTCGATTCTCTAGGTAATTGAAAAAAAGAATAAATCCCCCAAACCGAGATGAGTAAGATCATCAAGATGACCACACGAAAATTCGTCACAAAAAAATTAAGCCATGTTTTGCGGAGTTCGGGGCGAAATTCTAGACGTTCAAGATATTCGGAATCAGTCGTTTTTATTGAAGATTTTTTTTGTTTTTCTATCATTGGGTAATGTTTATGGGATTTCCATCTTGAACCAACTTGCTTCCGTTTATGATAATTTTATCGTCGGATTTTATATCAGCTGAAATTTCAGCAGTCTCTCCTTCGACATTCAAAATGTTCACATTAATTTTTTTTGCTTGACCGTCCTTAGCAATAAAAATGTAGTTTTCGTTTTGTCCGATATTAACTGCGGAAAGAGGCAGGATGAGTGCTCCAGGATGGGAAGATTTTTGGGTAACTGAAAATTCAATAGAAACGACAGTGCCAGGAATAAGTGTTTGATTATTTAAATCTTTAGGAAAAGCTTCTACTAAAAATCTCCTGGTTGTTAAGTCGGCTTGAGGAGAAATATTTCTTATAACAAGAGGAGATTTGTTACCGTTTGAGTCAATAACAGTTATTTCCATACCCTTTGAAATTGAGCTTAATTGATCCTGATCTACAAAAAATTGAACTTTGATATTATTGGTTTTGCTCACGGCCATCAGTAGCTGTCCGACTGAAACTGAATCTCCCTCGGAAACGGCTTTTTGCGTTACATATCCCGACAAAGGGCTGACCACAAGATGGTTGTCTAAAATTCCCTTGAGCCCCACTTTTGCGTTTTTAATTCCCAACTCATCAATATCTAATTGCTTTTTAGCAACGTCTAATTGGGCTTTTGAAACTGTTACGGTCAGAGTCGGATTCTTTTTTTGTTTATCATAAACTTTTTTGAGATCCCGATAATTCTTCTTTGCTTGGCTTAACTGTTCCTGGGCTTGTTCCACTGAAATTTGCGATTGATTTACAATACTGCTTTTAAACCCTTGGTCGCCAACTTCGGATTGTGCCCCTGAGCTATCTATTTTTACAAGCAACGAGCCCTCGCTCACTTTGTCCCCTAAACTGAAATTGACCTCGGTTGCGGTTCCAGCCGTTTGAGCATTAATTTGTACTTCTTGCTCCCCTGTGACCGTTGCGGGATATTGAATTGTTTTAGTTAGCGTCTCACTTGCGGAAGCTGTTTGCGTTGTCACGTTCTGAACAGATTGTTTTTTTTCTATTTGAACTGGCGTCGGTTTTTTTGAAAGTTTTCCCACTAAAATGAAAAGCGTGGCAATCAGGACAAGTAACGCTCCATAAGTAATTGTTCTTTTGTTCATAAAATTTATTTAATTCCAACCAAATGCATTCAAACAAGAATACCCCTAATTTTTTAGTATGACTTTAGCAGAACGTCAATTTGTTTAGATAGGATTTTAAATGAGCTAATCCGATATTCTTGACAAGAATCAGGATCTCTCATATACTAGGGGGGAGTATAGGTTAGTAATTTATAAATTATGAAAAAAGAAGCAAATAATCAAAGGGCAAGGCAGGAGAAAGTAGCCAAAAGGATGGCTAGAATCGAGGGTCAGCTTAGAGGTATTCGTAGAATGTTTGAAGAGAAAAGAGAATGTATCGATATCATCCAGCAAATAACGGCCGTTCGTCAGGCATTGACAATGCTGGGGATAGAACTGTTGAAGGATGAATTTATTTGTAAGCGAGTCTCTAAGAAAGGCTTGAGCGAAAAATATTTAGAAACT
>JAJXZR010000006.1 GCA_021779915.1 bacterium | reverse complement strand
GATTCAAGGAAGCAGAAGAGCCAAAGAGCGTTTAGCAGGTTCGCCAGGTTATCCAACCTGGCGCCATGCCGAATGGCAAGGCGAGTCCTGCCCCCGCAACAAATGCATGAAACATGAAGCATGAAACGTAAAACATATAGCATGAAACAAGAAACATTTCATGACAAGTTGAAGTTAAAAATGGACGATTATACTCATTTTGTTTACGCTTTGACAAGAAAATTTCCAAAAGAAGAAATTTACGGGGTTACTTCTCAGCTTCGTAGATCATATTTATCAGTTATACTGAACTACATAGAAGGTTACGCTAGAAAAAGGGATAAAGTTCATAAAAATTTTTTAGAAATATCGTATGGATCTTTAAAAGAATCAAAATATCTTTTAAATTTTTCCCTAAAAGAGAAATATTTAACAAAAGTAGAGTATTTAGAGGTAGTAAAAATAGCAGAAGAGATAGGAGCAATGCTGTGGGGTATTGTTAGAAAGCTAAAATAAAAAGTGTTTCATGTTTCACGCTTCACGTTTTATTATTTATTCTTAAAAAACAAAAATGAAAACAACAAAAACCCTAATTATCCTCGCTCTCCTTTTGGCAAGTGCTTCGCTCTTTACAAAGCCTGCCAGAGCTGATGTTTCCTTGGATAGTGAGGAGAAAAATTATATTCAAATCCTCAATGACTATCGCAAAGGGATGCAGAGGATGGAACTTAAAATTGACGACAGAATGATGAAGGCGGCGGAGGATTATGCCAATGATATGGCTGATCATCCCGATTCAATCAATGATCACCACTTGGATTCTAGTGGCAAGGGGCCGGCAGATCGGGGAAAAAAGTACGGATATTATTTTTTAACGGAAAATATCGGCTGGGGGTATGAAACGGGGCAGCAGATTTTTGATGCCTGGAAAGATTCTCCCGCTCACTATGTCAATATGACCATCAAAGAGGCCAGGGCAATGGGAGTCGCTCGAATTTACAAAAAAGGGGCGACAAAAGACGGAAAATTGGCGGAGTGGTTTTGGGTAGCGATTTTTTCTGATGAAGGAGTGGAAAGATTGGATGGGAACAAATTAAGTAGCGCTAATCTTGTAGATCCGGCTGATTATAAGTACAAAAAATTGAGTGTTAGTGTAAAAAGCAAGAAAAACAAGAAATCCAAAAAATGGGCAAAGATTGAGGTTTATGAGGTTCAACAATCAAAGAAACACAAGGTGATTACTATGCTTGACCGAGATATTACTGACAAGAAAGGAAAAGCCACTCTCTTTACGATGGGCACAAAATATGTCGAAGTCAGAGCCTATAAATTCAAGACCGACAAAAAAGCCAAAACAGTGAGAAAACTGAAGTGGAACAAAAACACTAGTATGAAGTTTACGTTATAATTACAGTAAAGTGTCGCCTTGTACTCCAGTAAAAACGTTAGGCAGTATTAGTCTGAGATTAATAGGAATTGAAAATTAATCTAATTGACCTAATTATACTAATTGACCTAAAAAAGCACCAAATACCAAGAAATAAAACTTGGAAATTGCTTTTTGGGATTTTATTTAGAATAATTAGAATAATTAGGTTAATTAGAATAATTATCATGCGTGTTTATCTTGATTATGCGGCGACTACCCCGGTTGCTTCTGGGGTTTTTGAGGCGATGAAGCCTTTTTTTTCGGATAAATTTGGCAATCCGATGGCGCTCTATGGTTTTGGTGCGGAAGCGCGGGGGGAAATTGAGAAGGCAAGAGCCCAAATTGCCGATTTTTTTGATGTTCTTCATGAGGAAATTATCTTTACCAGCGGAGCGACGGAGAGCAATAATTTGGCGATTAAAGGGATAATCAAAGGAATGGGTCCCGGGTCAATGCCCGGGATGACATCGTTTATTCCGCACATTGTTACAACTGGTTATGAGCATCATTGCCTTCTTGATTCGGTGAAGAGTTTGGTGAAGAGTGGGGAAGTGGAGGCTACTTTTTTGAAGCCTAATAGAGAAGGGATTGTGGAAGTGGAGAAAGTGAGGGAGGCGATAAAACCAAATACAGTGCTGGTTTCTGTTATGTACGTGAACAACGAGATTGGAACGATTAATCCGCTCAAGGAAATCGGTGAAACAATTAAAAAAGAAAATTTGAGAAGAAAAGAAAAGGCGGGAGTTGCGAAGAAAGAACCATTGCCGATCTATTTCCACAGCGACATCACTCAGGGAGTGAATTATCTGCCATTTTCGGCTAAAGAATTCAACGTGGATCTGTTTTCTCTTTCTGGTCACAAGATTTATGGACCCAAGGGGGTGGGGGTGCTTGGAGTGAAAAAAGGAATAAAAATCAAAAAAATTCAAGATGGCGGGGAACAAGAATTCAATCTTCGAGCGGGAACGCACAATGTGACCGGGATTGTAGGATTAGGGACGGCGATAGCCCAATTAAAAGTACCTAGTAAAAAGTCAAAAGTTACGGAAAAAGTTAGAGATTTGAGGGATTATTTCTGGAGGAAACTGCAAGAAGAAGTTAAGAATATTTCTTTAAATGGCTCGTTTGAAAAACGAGTGGCGAATAATTTGAATGTGAGTTTCAAGGGGGTGGAAGGGGAGAGTCTCCTCATGCTTCTGGATATGGCCGGCATTGCTTGTTCTACAGGATCTGCCTGCGGAAGCGCCTCGCTCGAGCCCTCCCATGTCCTCCTTGCCATCGGACTAAAACATCCCGACGCTCACGGAAGCCTTAGATTCAGCTTGGGAGAAGGCAATACCAAAAAAGAGATCGACTATACAGTCGCGGAGATCAAGAAGGCGGTGGAGAAATTGAGGAAAATTGCGGGAAAGCAAGACTAATAACAAATGACGAATGGCTAATGACAATTCAATGACGAAATCCAAATGACAAAACTTTTGATATTTGATTTTTGACATTTGCCATTGATTCTTCATTCGTCATTTAAAACTAGTATTTTCTCCTAACGATAGCTGAGAATATCAAAGTTAGCTCGTGTGCTTCTCTCCAAAGCTTTCTGCATTCTTCCAATTTTTCTGGTTCGGCTGTTGCAAGCATATGAAGCCAATAAGTAGTTTCCTTGGCTTCTTTCTTACAAATTCCTATTTTATGTTTAAAATCCCTTTTTGATTCTCCACAGTCAGCTTCCATATAATTTGCTCCAACGCTTGTTCCTGAGCGAATTAGTTGATTAATAATTGATTTATTGATGTTATTTTCTTTAATTTTTTTAGAAAAAATTATAACTTCCGCACCAAATTTAGAAGTTCTCTCTTCCAGATCATATTTTCTTTGATATTCTGGTTTTGCCATTGAATTGTCATTAGCCATTCGTCATTTGTCATTAAAAATAAATTACTTTCATTTTACCAATCCAATTATTAAAAAATGATAAAAAAAAGATAAAACGAAAATCAAGAATAACGTTACTCTTAATTAGTGGTTAGCTTAAGGCTTAAAAAAGACATATGAAAATTTTATCTACAACTTGTGGATTGCTCGGGAAAACTCTGTTTCCTCTGAAAATTAATATCAGAGCTGATTTTTGTGCCTTATGTTTCATGTTCTATGCTTTATGTTCCATGGGCAAATTGACAAAACTGGATCTTGCTTTTAGGATGATTTTACGGTCGAAGAAGCGCTTGTTTTCTTTAAAAGACCGAAAAAAGCCTTTAAATCTAAGGATCGTCTTGATCGGAAGATTTGTTGGAATAATTTTGTCTTTGAGATAACAAGCAAATAGGACTTTAACAATTAAAAAAAGAGAGGAGGTGAAACGAATGGAAGAAGATAAAGAAAAGAACGTTTCGGAAACTCCTAAAGAAGAAAACAAAGAACTAGAGGAAACTGACGAAGAAACCAAAGAAACCGAAGAAGATGAAGACGAAGAACTCTTTGCCGACGAAGAAGATTTTGATGAGGAGCAAGGAGACACCTGGGGAAGAGTCAGAGACTTTGTCCAGGACAATCTTCGCGTAATTCTTTCGGTTCTCATTGTCGCTTTGATTGCGGTTGGAATCTATAATTACTCTCAGAAGCCTACCGATCAATCCGATCAATCTGTGAGTAAGATTGATGAGATTATTGGCAATGACAATGTTAATGTTGTCAACGACAATTCTCAGCCTTCAACCGAGGTTACCGTCAAGGATCAACAAGCACAGGATAAAGTTGTTGTGAAGGATCAAAAAGCCAACGCCAACAACAATGCTGACGCTAAAGAGGTTGCCAATACCGATGCTAATGCTCCAAAAGAAACAGCGGAGCAAGCGCAACCGGAAGTGGCACCGCAAAAAACCGACGCGGGAATCAAGGTAACAGCTGAAAAAGGCGATGGAATGACCATTCTTGCTAGAAAAGCTCTAAAAGAACACGTTGCAAGCGGTCAAGATGGAGATCTGAGCAAAGAACAGAAAATTTACGTGGAAGACTATCTTCGCAAGCATGTCGCAAGCGGAAGAGTCCTAATCGGAACTACTCAGGAATTCTCAGACAGTCTCATCGGAGAGGCAATTTCCAAAGCCAAACAGCTTAATGACAGGCAACTCCAGAATCTCAAGCGTTATAGCGCAAGAGTTTCCAATCTATAGTTCAGTTATTTTCGAATTTAGGAAATTCGAAACTGCATAAGCACTTTCATGTTTTTGTTTATATCTTCCTCTCGCTTGTTTCAACGAAACCAGCAGAGAACAGAAACCCCTTGGACGCATTGTCAGGGGGTTTTTGTTTTGTGTAGGAGAGGAGCCACATTGTGCATTTCTGGTTTCTTGAAGATAGGACAACGTAGTAATTAATTGTCTTGATTTTCATTTTATCTTTTTTTTAGAATTTTTTAATAATTGGTGGTGTATAACAAGAGAAAATATTTTAATCTTTTATACATCGCCAAATGAACGAGTTTAAAAAGAAGAGAAAAATTTGTGTTTTGGCACTGCTGGTTGCCATTTTTGTTGCCTTATTTCTCTCTAGCCGGGCGTTTTCGTCTGAAGAAAACAAAACGGTTGTTGCTAGAAGCGGAGTGATTCGGTTGAAAAGAGGAAGTTTAAATAGCAATGGTAATGATAATACGAATAAGAA
The DNA here is from genome assembly GCA_021779915.1 of bacterium. Classification (GTDB taxonomy): domain Bacteria; phylum Patescibacteriota; class Minisyncoccia; order CAIUEV01; family CAIUEV01; genus JAJXZR01. The sequence goes on along the minus strand of JAJXZR010000006.1, from coordinate 4,076 downwards.
TATAAATTCTAATGATAATTCTGAGATCCTGAAACCAGTTCAGGATGACAGTGGGGACAATAATAATAATTTAAATGACAATACGAACGATCAAACCCCTCCGCCTCCGGCACCTCCCCTTGACCAAGGGGAGGAAAATAATAATGTGAATGATAATGGCAATGATAATAGTAATGACGAATGTCAAATGTCGAACAACATCGATAATGTTAATTCAAACGATAACGAAAATAGTAGCAACTCGGATACGAATATTAATTCGAATGATAATATCGGCGATAATGTTAATAGCAACAGTAGCGATCTGCCTACACCAGAGGCTAATGAAAATGTTAACAATGATCAGAGTGATTTAAATAACAATGTTAACAGCAATGGTAATGTTGAGGTTGTTCCTGATTTTTCTATCAGTTGCCCGGAGAGGGTTCAGGCGGGGCAGGAATTTGGGGTTTCGATTTCTATAACAGGCGATAATATAGATGGATTGAGATATTTGTGGAATGAGGATGGGGAAGTGGGAGAAGAGTTTGGGTATGAAGGCATAACGACAACTTTAAAATATATTAAGCCAGGGAATTATACGATTGTGGGCAGGGTGGAAGGTGAAAATGGAATTTATAAAGAAAAAGAATGTCAAGTAGATGTGTCTAATCCAGAACTCAGTGGGCAGGTTAAAATAATCGCGGTGCTTCCTAATCCGGTGGGAGCGGATAATGCCTTGAAACCTCAGGGCGAGGCGGTTTGGCTTTATAACGAAAGCGATAATTACATTGATCTCTCCGGCTGGGTATTGTACGACACTGATGACACACACGAACTTTATTTGACGACGTTAAATGTGGCTGGAGAAGGAGAAGAAATGATGATTCCTCCAAGAAAAAGAATAATGGTCTACAGGAACGGAGATTCCGATTTTTCTCTTAACAATGAGGGTGATACGGTTAGGCTTTATTCAGGACCGATAGAAATGACGGGGCAATTACAAGACGAGACAACATATCCGGCATCCCAAGAGGGAAAAGTGTATGAGAGGGATTTGGAGAGTGGGGGGTGGAGTGTACCCCCAGTACCATTCGGTACGGGGCAAGAGAGTTCGCCCAGTTTATCCCTGACACCATCCCCAGTACCATTCGGTACGGGGCAAGTCGGTACAGGGCGCATCCCTGCATCTTATGGTACAGGACAAGAGAGTCAAAAATCTATTTTTAAATTTTTGAGTGATTCTTTTTTGGCCTATGCATCTGAAATATCGGAGGTAGTTTCCGAGGGATTTCAGGATTTTACTTTTAGCAAAGAAGAGTGGTTGGCGGGGGATTTGGATAAACAAGATTTTTCTTTGGAGAATAAGAGTGGGAATAAAAAGAGTGTTTATTTGGGAATTTCGGATGTTTCTCCTTTGGTTGAGGGTAATATTCCTGTGGAAATGGGTAATTGGCTGATTAAGATAAAAAACGAAGGCCGGTGTTTGTTAGGATACGAAGGTGATTTTAGTCTTTCTGACCTGGTTAATCACGAAAAACCCTTTTTACAACTGGATCCGGGAGAGAAAGAAGATTTGGAATTAGAGCTTGTTTTGAAGCAAGATTCTATTTTTAGAATGGATGACAAAACAGTAGAGTTTGCATTTGTCCTAGAAGAAGACGATAATATAGAATCAGAGAATAATATTGGAGCTAATGAGGGGGTGGAAGAACAAGAAACAATTAATAGCAACAATAATTCTGGTATTAATGAATTGGAGAGTAAAATCGGGGAAAATATTGGAATTAATTCAAATGAAAATAAGGGAGAAAATCTTCTTGTGGGAACCTCGCAACCAATTTCAGGGGAAATTAATCTTGTTAAACCGGACAACCTTGCGAAAGTGAAGACAAAACCGGTGGGGAAAAAGAAAAAAGATGAGAAAAAAAGGAAAAAAAGTAAAAAATCAATTAATTTTTCAGCGGAAACTGGATCCTGGGTCAAGCCCAGGATGACACCCACACCATTGGGGCAAGTAGGTTTACCAGGTGCGATGCAAACCCCTCTGCCTCCGGCACCTCCCCTTGCCCAAGGGGAGGAAGATTTTGAATCTAATTCATCCAATGTTTCCAACTCAGAACAGGATCAACCGAAAACCATGATCGCTAGTGCGAAGAATCAAACAACACCATGGAGTTGGTGGTATTCGTTTATCGGGGGCAATTATTTGTTGAAACTGTTTGGGTTGTGGATGGTGGTTTGGTGTGGGGTGTTTTGGGTGATGAAGAGAAGGAAGGGGTAGAGTTTATTCTTAATATTATCAGATACATTACGAATGTATTCAATGTTTGAGCTAAGGGAAACCCCTCGTGTCATCCTTGCCCCAATTGAGGCAAGGATGACACTATTATTTATGAGGTGTGCTAAAGAATAATATATAAAGACTTACTATTGGAAAGAAGCTATAAATATTGTTCCAGCTGGGGTGGTAGGATTCGAACCTACGGTTACTTCGTTCAGAGCGAAGAGCCTTACCATTTGGCCACACCCCAAGATATAATTTTCAATTCACAATATATCCTTATCTTTTTTGCTTCTTTTTTATAATTAAATCAAGATATGGCTGAAATTATTAATTTGATGGTAGCGGATCCTCGCGTGCGCAAGGATGACACTTTTATTTTTTAAATCTTAAATCTTAAATCTTAAATCTTAAATCTATACTTTATTCCATGATCAACAAAAAATCCTTTTTTAAAGCCTTTCTCAAGAATCCGAAGCAAACGGGGTCGGTTATTCAGAGTTCGATGTTTTTGGCGAATAAGATTGTGAGTCCGATAGATTTTAAGCGGGCTAAGTTTGTGGTTGAGCTGGGGGCGGGGACTGGGGCTGTTACGCGTAAAATACTTGAGAAGATGCCGGAAGACGGAGTCCTTGTATGTTTTGAAATCGAAAAGGATCTTTGTCGGAAAATGAAACAGAATATTAAAGATTCAAGACTCAAGATTGTTTCTGATGGAGCGGAAAAAATGGAAAGATATCTTCGTCGATACGGGAAGGGGAATATTGATTATTTTATCTCCGAATTGCCATTAGTTAGCTTGGGAAGTGAATTATCGGATAAACTATTAAAATTGATTTTTGATAACTTGAAACCGGATGGAAAATATGTTCAGATTCAATATTCTCTCTTGGGTAAGAAAAAAATAGACAAATTTTTCTCAAAAACAAAAGTTCTCTTTACTCCTCTCAATGTTCCTCCGTCATTTGTTTATGTTTGTGAAAAGGGAAAATAAGGAAATTCCAAGAAACCCCAGTTAGTCAACGGGGCACAGCAAGAAACAAATTACCCGCCCAGACGGTTCGCCGAGGGAGACAAACAAATTTGGAACTGTAGAAGTTGACTAATCTGTTGGCAAACCAATAAAAATGTTTAACAAATGTAGTAACTAATGTTTAACATTTTTTATGGAAACTAATATAATCGGCATCAGGGAATTACACAGGAGATTAAGGGAAATTTCCGATGACACTCTTTCCGGGAGATCCTTTATTGTTGTCAGAAACACGAAACCTGTCTTTCGAATTGAGCCCTATAAAGAGGAGAAGAAATATTCTTTGGAAGATTTCAAGAAAATCAGTCGCAAAAGCGGGAAAAAGTTGAGTCTAGATATTGATAAAATAATTACGGCATTAGAAAAAGAAGACAAGGACTTTCTTTCTTTAGTTTCGAGCAGTCCTTCATATGGTAAACTTAAAAACGAGGAGGATGAAGATGAGAAACTTTATTCTCTAAGTGATGCAAAACCAATTAATTGATTCTTATGCTTAAATACAAAGTTCTCCTGGCTCCTTTTCCTTTTGGTGATTTAAAAACCAAGAAGCTGTTTGAGAAGTAGTACTTTAAAAGCCAAGAGTGGGGAAGTAATGATTTTTACATTTAGCACTCAAACTTGACGAGTGCTAAATTAATTTGTAAAGTGATATTAGTTCATAAAGTTCATAAAGTTCATAAAGTTCATAAAGTTCATAAAGTTCATAAAGTTCATAAAGTTCATAAAGTTCATAAAGTTCATAAAGTTCATAAAGTTCATAAAGTTCATAAAGTTCATAAA
>JAJXZR010000047.1 GCA_021779915.1 bacterium | reverse complement strand
AGGGGATGGAGATTCAGATTTATACAGGGGATAAAGATGCTCTGCAACTTATTACCCCGCGAACAAATATTTTTCTGACAAAAAAAGGAATTAGCGAAGTTCCTCCCAAAAGAAAAGTGGACGAGGCTTTTGAAAATGTAACTCTGGAAGTCGATTCTACGGAGCCAGAAATAGTTTCTTCTCCGGAAGAAAAGCCAATTAAGGAACAAAAAAAATCTTGGCATTTGCCCAACATAGAGCAATGGAAGTTTCTAATCGGAACTTTGTCTCAAAAAGAGAAAAAAATTGTCACTATAGCTCTCTTTGCCGTATGGCTTTTGGTTGGTTTATGGGGACTCTTAATTTATATCAAAGACACCGACAAAAAACCGGCTCTTGGAGGATCATATAGCGAAGGAATTATCGGTCAACCTGTTTATATGAATCCTGTTATTGCTTATAACAACCCGGTTGACAGCGATTTGAGTCTCTTGCTCTTTTCTTCTCTTTTTCGATATGATGAAAACGGAAAATTAAGTCAGGATCTAGTCGAAAAATGGGACAGGTCGGAGGATGGTCTGACATATAACGTTGAAATAAGAAAAAACGCCAAATGGCAAGACGGACAGCCCGTAACTGCAGAAGACGTCATTTTTACCTTAAACTTAATCCGCAACCCCAGTTATACTTCCAGTCTTCGAGGAAACTGGGAAGGAATTCAAGTGGACAAAACCGGAGACTACAACATTCGATTCACCCTAAAAAAAGCTTACACCCCTTTCCTCCACAATTTGACTTTTGGGGTTCTCCCAAAACATCTCTGGGAAAAAGTCGGAAGTGACACTTTCTTACTTACTGAGCTCAATAAAAAGCCGATTGGAAGTGGAATGTACAGCTTTTCTAGACTTGAAAAAGACAAGGAGGGAAAAATTATTGCGATCACCCTAAAGGCTAACTCGGATTATTATGGTCTAAAACCAAAATTGAAAGAATTATCATTTAAATTTTATTCTTCTTTTGACGACATTTTAAATGCCTACAAAAGTGGGGCTATCCAAGGCATAAGTCAAATTGAGAATGTCGATCTCGACAAATTGAAAGATGAAAAAGCACTCAAAATATACCCTATACCCACCACTCGCGTTTACGCCGTCTTCTTTAATCAGCAAAAAAGTGTTCCCCTTGCAGAGCAAAAAGTAAGAGAAGCGCTTAATTATGCCACCGACAAAAATGAACTTCTTAGCAAGGCTCTCTTGGGTCAGGGGGTTGTCATCAATACTCCATTATTACCCAACATGCCGGGATATGACTCTCAACTGGGAAAATATGATTACAGTGTTGACAAGGCGAAATCTTTGCTTGACGAAGCAGGCTATAAGATGCTTAGCGACAAGGAATTTAAAAAGTTGAAAAACGAAGCTCCCTCAGAAAATAACACTATTCTCTATAACGACAAAGCCAAGAAGTTTTTGACAGTGAATCTTTCCGTCCCGGATTATCCAGAATTGGTAGAAACGGCCAATTTATTGAAACAGCAGTGGGAAAAGGCTGGTGCCCATATCAATGTCGAAACTATGGATACTTCAGAGACATTGCAAACTAGAATCAGCGAGAGAAACTATGAAGCCCTTTTATTCGGAGAAGTTTTTCAGGCCGACCCCGATCCAACTCCTTTCTGGCATTCCGGTAGCAAACAGGCACCCGGACTCAATTTATCCTTATTTGACAACAGCCAAGCCGACCAACTCCTTGACCGAGCCAGACAAGAAGTCAATGAAAACACTCGCGCCCAACTCTACCGAGATTTCCAACAATTGGTTATTAACGAATCTCCCGCCGTCTTCTTGTTTTCTCCTTACTATCTTTATGGGGTTTCGGAAGATTATAAAGGCATAGGCGTAAAGGTTATCTATAACCAATCCAATAGATTGGACGACATCAATTTAAGATATCTTTTCACAGCTAGAACGAGGAAATAATTCCTGTGTCATCCTTTACTCTTTATGTCATCCCGGGCTTGACCCGGGATCCAAAAAGGTAAAATTTTGTTAGGCTTCTAGAATGTTATTTTACTTGCATCGTTAAGAGAATAGACAAAAGAATATTCTATCAGACTAATAATATCTATTCTCCTGGATCCCGGCTCAGGGACCGGGATGACGCGCGAATTTGATCTTACTTTATTTAAAAAATAGAAACAAACGTAAACCATGTTTAAAAAAGCCAAAAAAGAAACTATTGTCATCGACCTGGGAGGATCGATTGTCTTTCCTAACCTCGAAGGATTTAATCTTCCTTACTTAAAAAAACTTAAGCAATTTTTACTTAAACAAAGTAACAATTATCGATTTATTCTTGTGATCGGCGGGGGAAAAGTTTGTCGATTCTATCAAGATGAAGCGAAAAAGGTAGGAATTAAAAGCAACGATTCTCTAGATTGGATAGGGATAAAAACAACGGAGCTAAACGCCGAGTTTTTGAAACATTTTTTCAATATTTCTTCGGAGGTCATTACTGGTCCGAGACAAAAAGCTAGTAAAGAAGCAAATATTTTAATCAGTTCCGGATGGTATCCCGGCAATTCAACCGATTTTATAGCCTTTAAGCTCGCTTTAATACATGGGACAAAAAGAGTAATTATTGCAACCAATGTTCCATATATTTATGACAAAGACGTGAACAAAGATAAAACAGCCAAAAAGATTGAGAAGCTCTCTTGGAAAGAATATTTTTCCCTGATAAAAGGAAAAAGCTGGCAAGCAGGAATGTCATTGCCGATCGATCCAAAAGCCGCCAATCTTGGAGAAAAAGAAAAGCTGGAAGTTTTTCTTTTAGAGGGAAATAATCTTGCTAACTTGAAAAAAGCGATTAATAGCGAGTCTTTTAAAGGAACCGTGATAAAAGACTACCAAAAAGACTAGTTTTAATTTCTTTTTACCGACTATCCACCCTTATTTTCTTACCGAAAACTTTACAAAATTAATATTTTCCTTCTATATAAAGAAGTGCATTTTCGATTTTCAATTGATTGATTTTGTATTTGGTAAATTAGGTGTTATCGATTCAATTGAAAATTGTTTGAAAGTTGCCACTGGGAGGCGACTCGCCTCGAACGGAAAAATTTATAATTGAAAATTTTATTGTATGGGCAGAAGTTTGAAGAAAGGGCCTTACGTTTGTGAGAGCCTTCTTAATAAATTACGCAAAAAAGCGTCAGGGGACAAAACCCCGATAAAAACTTGGAGCAGAAATTCAACTATCACCCCCGAAATGATTGGTTTCGCTTTTGACGTTCATAATGGTAAGGCTTTTATCAAAGTTTTTGCCAGTGAAGACATGGTCGGCCACAAGCTGGGAGAATTCGCTCCTACCAGAAAATTCTTCAAACACGGAGGAAAACTGCAGAAAGAAGTTGAGATGAAAGGAAAAAAGTAAAATCAGTTCATAAAGTTTTTAAAGTTTTTAAAGTTCATAAAGGAATTTTCTAAGTTTCTTATGAGTTTGCTAACTTCATAAACCTTATGAACTTTATAAACCTTATAAACTTTATGAACTCGTGTAATGGAAATTAAAGCTTCGATTAAAAACGCACTTACCACACCACAAAAGGCTAGATTGGTATTGGACACCGTAAGAGGAAAATCAGTCGCCGAGGCTGAAGGTATTTTGCGTTTTTCCAACAAAAAAGCATCTGGAATAGTTCAAAGACTGATTGAAAGCGGAGTAGCTAATGCAGTTCATAACTATGGTATTTCAAAAGATAATCTTTTTATCAAATCAATTCAAGCCAACGAGGGCTTGGTTCTTAAAAGATGGATGCCTCGAGCTCACGGACACGCTAACAAGATTTTAAAGAAAAGAAGCCATATTCTCCTCTGTTTGGAGGAAATTGAAAAACCGAAAGAGGAAAGAACAGGACGCAAATCAAAAATCCAAACCGTAAGTTATGAAGAAGTTAAGAAAGCAATGGAAGAAGCTCAGAAAGCCTCAAAGATGGTAGCAGGCGCAAAAAAAGATTCAGGTAAGAAAGACAAGGAAGGCGTTTCTTCCAAAGTTTCTAAAGACAGCAAGGATTTTGGCAAAAAAACCCAAGAGAAAGCCAAATTAGGTCGATTAGGCGACAGCTTCAAAGGAATCAAGGGCTTGCTGAGAAGAACAGCGAAAAAAGGCTAGGCATAAGTTTATCAAGTTTATCAAATTCATAAAGTTTATCAAACTATAGACTACAGATGTATCATTTTTTCTTTATGAACTTTATAACTTTACAAACTTTATTAACTAATTTCCATGGGTCAAAAAGTTAATCCAGTAGGATTCAGAGTCAGCATAAACAAGAATTGGAAGTCGCGTTGGTTTGTCCCTCGTGGCTATAAAGAAAGTCTTAGAGAAGATATCGAGATTAGAGAGGGTATTAAAAAGCAACTCAAGAATGCTGGAATTAAGGAAGTGGAAATTGAAAGATCACCCAATTCAGTTCGCATAATCATTTATACTAGCAAACCTGGAGTTATTATCGGGAGATCTGGAGCCGGAGCTAATGTGATCAAAGAAAAGATTCAAGCCAAACTGCAAAAAAGAGGAGAAAAAGGTAAAATGACTGTTAATCTGGATGTCAAAGAAGTGAGATATTTTGAAGAAAGCGCCCAATTAGTCGCTCAAAACGTAGCCGAACAGCTGGAAAAAAGGGTCGCCTTTAGGAGAGTGCTAAAAACGGTGATGGAGCAAATTATGAAAAGACCGGAAAACAAGGGAGCCAAAATAATGGTCAGTGGCAGATTGAATGGTGCCGAAATGTCTCGCACGGAATGGATTGCCAAAGGCGGTATTCCTCTTCATACCCTCCGAGCCGATATCGACTTTGCCAAATATGTTGCCAGAACAACCTACGGAGCCATCGGAGTCAAGGTTTGGCTGTATAAGGGAGAAATTAAGTAAAATGTCAAATTTCCAATGACAAATGACAAATTAATGTGTCGCCTTAGGCGACTTTCAATTAGCTGTCGCCAGGGGCGACTCCAAAATTCGTCATTTGTCATTCATCATTCGTCATTTAATTATACCTACCGCCATGCCTTTAATGCCTAAGAAAATCAAACACCGAAAGCAACATACTCCTACCCTTCGTAGAACTACCAAGAGGGGAGATAAGCTTAAATTTGGAAAATTCGGACTTAAAGTCATGGAGTCTTCTTGGATTTCCGCCCGTCAGCTAGAAGCTGCCAGACGCGCAATGACCCGATTCGTCCAGAGAGAAGGAAAAATTTGGATTAGAATCTTCCCAGATAGACCAATCACTAAAAAAGGAGCGGAAGTCCCAATGGGCAAGGGAAAGGGAGACGTAGACCATTTCGTAGCCGTGGCTCATGCCGGCAGGATTATTTTTGAAATCGACGGAGTAACTCTTGAAACCGCCAAAGAAGCTATTCGCTTGGCAGGAAGCAAGCTTTCCGTTAAAACGAAATTGGTTGTAAAAGACTAATAATTGAAAGTTATAAGTTATAAATTCAAAATTATGGAGTCGCCTACGGCGACAATCAATTACATTAATTTTGAATTTTGCATTTTTAATTTTGAATTTTTTACCGTGACTATCAAAGAATTACGCCAAAAATCTGAAAAAGAGCTGAGGGCCATTCTTACTGAAGAAGGGGAGTCTCTTAGAAAATTACGTTTTCAAAATAACGAAGGCAAACTACGTCGCAACCATCTCTTCTCGGAAAGCAAAAAAAACATCGCAAGAATTCTGACAATTCTTGAAGGAAAATAGTAGTAGAATACAGAAAATACAATCACTTTTTATTTATTTTTTTGTATTTAGGTTTGACTTATAAATATATAAAATAAATTTCTAATTCACCTAATTACCTAATTCACCTAATAAAATTCCCAATACCTAATGTTAAAATCTTTTTAGATTTTAGTTTTTGAGGATTTGAGATTTTATTAGAAATTAGAAATTAGATGAATTAGAAATTTGGGAATGTTAAAAAATGAAACTACTAATAAAAATAGTAAAGATATTCTTGTTCCCAAAATTTATACTTAATCCCCATCCCTCTTATGCTCATCAAAAAACACCTTTCTCCAACCAAAGTATTAGTCGAAAAAACTTTTTCCCAAGAAGAAGTAAAAAAGATGGAAGAAGAGTCCCTTAACGAAAAAGGCAGAAACTTAGAAATACCGGGTTTTCGCAAGGGAAACGCTCCTCTTTGGAAAATTAGGGAGCTGGTAAGTAGCGAGGAATGGGATCAGCTTCTCAGCATTAAACTTCAAGACAAAGTTATTCATGATTGGATTGAAGAGAATCAAGGCGATTTAGGTAGAATAACCCGCATCGTTGATTTCAAATCCATAAACAAAAACGACGGCCAAAAATCCTTGGATGTCGAGATAGAAATTGAATATTTCCCCCGCCTTAAAAAAGAAGAAGTAGAAAAACTAGATCAAGGGGTTATAATTAAAAAGGAGACTCTTGGAAAAGATATTTCCGCCTCGCCTAAAGAGATTGAGGAAGGATTAAAGAGTTTGCAAAAGAAAAGGACTATTCTTAAACCCGCGGGAGGCAAACTGGAAAAAGATCGCTTGGCTTTCATTAAAATTTCGAAAGAAGAAGACACTTCTAAGGAGCACCAAGATATTTTTACTTGGGGATTAGAGCAATACGGCAAGGAATTTGACGAAAAAACGAAGCAAATAGGAGAGGGAGAAGAAAAGATTATAGAAATAACTAATTTAACTGACGAAAACGCAAAAAGGCTGGCGGACTCTCTCGCAAAAATCGATTGCACTATCGAAAAAGACAAAGCTAAATTCAAGCTTAAATGTGAAAAAATATTCGTTTCTGAAACTCCTGAACTTAATGATGAATTTGCCAAATCATTGGGTAAATTCGAAACAATCAAGGAGCTTGAGTCTTCCATGAAAGATGGCATAGTCCTAGAAAAACTGTATGCGGAAAAGGATCGCCGAAGAGAGGCTTTGATCGAAGAACTGATCGGCAAAGTAAATCTCGAAATTCCCGAATCGCTCGTAGAAGAAAGCGCCCAAAGGGAAAAAGAATATTTTGAGCGAAACATGGAGGAAACCTATGGGGAAAAGGCAAAGGAATTGATTGAGAAAAGAGACAAGAAAGAAACAGAAGAAATGGATAAATCCTTCAAGGAAAGAGCCCGAAAAATTATAAAACTCCACCGAATTATCGAGGCTATCGCCCTAGATAAAAAAATTGCCCCGACACAAGAAGAGATCGAGGAAGAACTGAAAAAAATTGTCGCCTCCTATCCTTCTCCCAAAGAGGCTGAAGAAAGTCTTGGGGACGATACTGAGGGACTCAAAATAAGAGTCGCCGCCGCCCTCACCTATAATAAAGTTTTAGAGAATATTGAAAAAGAAAATAAAATAGTGGAAGATTTAGAAGAAGAGATCAGGAAAATAGAGGGAAAATAGAACAATACTATATTTATTTCTTTGTACGATTCCATAAAAAGGTGTCATCCCCGGCGTATCGACCGGGGATCCAGAAGGATAAGAAATTGCACTAATTGACCTAATTATACTAATTGACCTAAAAAAACACCAAGTGCTAAACAATAAAAAAATAAAATTTAAAAATTGGTTCTTGGTATTTTGTTTAGAATAATTAGTTTAATTAGTGCAATTAGAATAATTAGTGGGTCTAACCTGGATTCCCGCCTTCGCGAGAATGACACGTCTTCCCCTTGCATTTCGCCTCAATCTGTTATAGACTTACATCACAAGAATGTTAATAAATAATTCCAATTTTATGTACTTAATTCCAACTGTTATTGAAAAATCTCATTATGGGGAGCGGGCTTATGACATCTACTCTCGTCTTCTTAAGGAAAGGATTATTTTTCTGGGTGGTCCAATCGATGATAACGTTGCCAATATCATCATTGCCCAACTGCTTTTTCTTGAAAATCAAGCCAAAGAAGACATCAAGCTTTATGTCAACTCTCCTGGCGGATCGGTCAGCGCAGGACTGGCTATTTATGACACCATGCAATACATTAAAAGCGATGTTTCTACTATTTGCGTTGGGATTGCCGCCAGCATGGGGGCAGTGCTCTTGGCTGCTGGAACCAAAGGAAAAAGAATGGCTCTACCAAACTCCGAAGTGATGCTTCACCAAGTAATGGGTGGGGCACAAGGACAGGCCAGCGACATTGAAATTTCCGCCCGGCACATTCTGAAAATCAAGGAAAGACTGAATAAAATCCTCGCCAAACACACTAATCAGCCCTTAAAAACGATTGAGAAAGATACGGACAGGGATTTCTACATGTCTTCCTTGGAAGCCAAAGAATATGGGGTTGTTGACAGGGTAATTGCATAAATGAGTTCATAAAGTTTGTAAAGTTTATCAAGTTTATAAAGTAATATTGCTTTAATATTCACACTTTTATGGGTAAGAATAAAAAAAGGTGGAGCCGAAAAATGAGGAAAATGATGAAAATAGGAAAAGTACAGCCCAAAGAATCTGTTTTAAATAGAGATACTGCTCCTGAAAAATTTTCCTCCAAGGAAAAGGGAGGTATTGATGATTCCTTGAAATTATCCACTGATAAACCCTCTGCTAAGACTGTCCCTGCTTTTGAAAGCGAAGAAAAAAGGAAAAAATACGAAGAAATCAACTCTCATCTCAAGACCGTTTTTGGTACCAGTTTAATTTGTATTGCGATTTTGTTTTCCCTATTTTTTCTGGAAGGCAAGAATCACTGGGTGGAAAAGACTAATTCAGGTATTAAAACTTTTTTGGCCAATTGGAATTGGAAACTGTAGTAGAAATTCCAAATCCCAAGAAACAAATTACCCGCCTACCGGCAGGCAGGCAAACAAGATACAATTTTCCAAATTCGAAACAACATAGGTCTGTGTGTCATCCCCGGCGTGTCGACCGGGGATCCAGGAGAACGTAAAATTGCTCTAATTGACCTAATTATACTAATTAACCTAAAAAAGCACCAAGTACCAAACTATAAAAAATAAATCTTAGAGATTGGTTCTTGGGATTTTGTTTAGAATAATTAGATTAATTAGAGTAATTAGAATAATTAATGAGTCTAACCTGGATCCCGGCTCGGAGGCCGGGATGACACGATGATGACTATTTTACCTTTTTATTAGGTGAATTAGAAATTTTTTTATTTTGCCATTCTTTTTATTTAGTGTTAGAAAAACTAAGGAAATTCTTTACGTATAAAAAGAATGTTTTTAATTTTAATTTAGAAGAGGAGGTTATTTCTATGGTTGAAGTTCAGAAAAAAGAGAACGAAAATTCGGAAAGTATGCTTCGACGTTTCACCAGAAAATGGCAGGAAAGCGGTGTTGGTGTGCGAGCCAGAAAAAGGCGCTTCTATGAAAAAGAAGCTACCAGACGCGAACGAAAAATCCGAGCGCTTTATCGAACCGAGAAAAAGAAAGAATACGAAAAACTTTACAAACTCGGCAAACTGGAAGAAGAACACTTCAGAAAAGGGAAGATTTACCAAAGAAGATCCATTTAAACAGTTTATAAAGTTCATCAAGTTATTGATGTTTCTTTGTAGACTTGGTGAAATTAGAAGATCTTACAGAAAACACACTGTGTCATCCCGGGCTTGACCCGGGATCCAGGAGGGCAATATTAGTCTAGTAAAATGTTATTTTGTTTAGTTTTTTAACGATACACATTAAAATAATATTCAATTAGTCTAACTGGATCCCGGGTCAAGCCCGGGATGACACTTGGTTATAGATGAAACTTAGATTTTAAAAATTCTATCCATTAATTAATGCTTCAAATCTTTTGGGACACAAAAGAAAATCCAAAAATCAAAAGAGAAATCCAAAAATCTCTCAGCGTTGTTTATAGGAATCTTTCAAAGGATTCTTTTTTTGATTCTCACCAAGAACACAATATTAGTCTAATTTTTACCAACTCTAAAAAAATAAAAGAACTCAATAATACTTATCGAAATAAAAACGAATCAACTGACGTTTTAAGTTTCTCTGAGCTTGACTACGGAGATGAGGATTCATACCTCCAAGAAAAAAATTCTTTGGGGGAGATTTATTTGAATTACGAATGGGTTAAAGATGAAAACAAAAAAATGGAAAAGTGGGGAAGTGGGGAAGAGCTGGTTTCCATTTTATTTATCCACGGAATGTTACACCTCATTGGCCTTGACCACGAGAAAGATAAAGGGGAGATGGAAAAATTGGAGAATAAGTTGAGGAAAGAGCTGGTTTAAAAATTTCTAAAATCTATTTTTTCGTGCTTTATTTTAACTAAAGTAACTTCTTTAAAAACAAAAAAAATGGAAAATAAAAAATTGACTGTCATCGTTTCAGTTTTAATCGCTGTAATTGTCCTTTTTATTTTGGCAATGGTCTTTTTCCGCTGGGGAGCAAAGACAGCGACTCAGAAGATTTTAGAGAATAATCCAAGCGCAATAACTCCGAATGTTCAGAAAAAAACTGTTGTTTCCGAAAAAGAGAAAATCCCCAGTACCGTGACAGGAATAGTAGCCTCAATTGCTCCAGATAAAATCGTGATCAAGCAATTCGCCAATTTCGACTTGGAGTATGCAATCAATAAAAGTGACGTGGCTTCCGTGGTTTCTTACCAAAAGAATCCCGATTTCGACCAAGCTAAGCTCGATGCCAAAGAACAAGAATTACAAAAACAATTGAAAGATCAGGGGCTCGATATGAATCAGATGCCGGTTGCTCCACAAGACGCTAATGGAAATGCCACTTTTACTCCTCCCACCGGGGTTACTCAAGGTCAAGCAGTTTCTCCGGAAGAAAAACAAAAACAAGCGGATATGCAAAAAATTATGGATGAATATACCAAGGCCATGGGAAATGATCCGACGCTCGAGGAATACATTGAGAAACCGACTGATTTTTCAGCAATAAAAACCGGTTCACAGATTAATTTTTTGAAGGACAGCGATGGAAACGGAAAGATCGTAGTTTATCCAAATGATATGAATATAGGACCACCTAAGTAGAATTTTGTAATTTTGTAATTTTGTAATTTTTGAAATAAATCTTAATTTTTTAAATTTTTAAACGATTTACGCTTATTTTAAAAAAAGCGTGTCATCCCGGCCTCCGAGCCGGGATCCAGGAGGATGGGATCAAAAAGAGAGAGTATCCTTTTAGTGTGAACATTCAAGAAAATCGAATAAAAGAATGATCTATCAGTCTAATTATATACGTATTTACTGGATCCCGGGTCAAGCCCGGGATGACACATAAAACAACAGGATCCCTAATGTTTAAAAATTGAGAAATTAGAATTTATTTACAAAATTACAAAATTATAAAAATTTAAAAATTATCATCAAACACCTATGAAAACCAAACTCCTCCTCGCTATCCTCGTTTCTATCACCACAATCATCGCCCTCAAAGCCTCCGCCTGGGTCGAGCCCAAACAGGGCGAAGAAATCCCGGCGGTTCTCAATACCAGCTCTGACGGCCAAGAAAAGAAAGGCTGGCTCAATCTCAACAACTGGATCCGCGTCATCACAAACCCCTTCAGCTTCGACGTCGGCGTCGAATCCCCCAAATTCTGCATCAAAAAACCCGACGGAACCCAATCCTGCTGCCCACCCCAAGCAGGGCAAGATTGGAGCGCGTGCGGTGGGGGAGGGAACAATGGAGGGGTGGATGCGAAGTGGGTGTGGAATAGTCAGGGAGAGATTGGGAGTTATGATTTAGTTTCTAATGATCCAAGTGGTATTCAGATTTCTTTAAATAACGACTGTTCTTGTTATAAGAATGGGATTTTTAATAGAAAAGTTTCAAAATTTACTGAACCATATCCTTATTTATCAGGGAGAGCTGGTTATGTTACATCTACTATTATGAGTGGTCCAGCTCTTTTAACATTCATATCTCCTTCCGAATATTGCCAGGGTGTTTGTAAAGTATATGTTGATGTTAATAAATCTGGCTCCCTTTTACTTCCTTACTACTCATATCAAAAGGCACTTGATACAGTATCTTATTAGGGAAATATCTGAAGAAAATTATTAAATCTGACATGGTTAAAAGTTAAAGCAATGTTTTATCAAGACAAAAAACCCATGAAAAAATCATTCTGTCTCTCACTTTTATTCCTCCTCTCCCCCCCTGATTTCCCACGCCTCATCGCCTTTTTCCGGATTCATTTGGACTCAGAACAATTAGCATTATTTGACAATTGCTACTTGACAAAATTGCACAAAGAATATCAAGTGTGGATTGACAAAATTTGTCTGTTTTTATTGTCATTTTCCTTTTAAAATGATAAATTCCCATCATGGAAAACTTAAAACCTGATGTCCTCAAAATCAAAAATCAGATTGTTAAAAGTTTTAAGCCGGAAAAAATTATTATTTTCGGTTCTTATGCGTGGGGAAAACCGGAAAAGGACAGTGATTTGGATTTATTCATCATTAAAAAAAGCAGGAAGCGCAGAATTGACAGAGCCAGAGAGGTTCGTAAAATGATTTTTGGAAGTGAAATTGCAACCGATATTCTTGTCTATACGCCCAAAGAGGTGAAAGAAAGAAATGAAATAGGAGATCCTTTCATAGAGAAAATTTTAGAAAAAGGTAAAATTATCTACACTTCTTAATCAAACAAATTATGAGTGAAAAAGAAAAAGCCCTAAAAAGGTTCGAGGAGTGGGAAAAATATGCTTTGGAAGACGAGCAGATAATATTAATTGCTATCAAAGAAAACGGTCCACCGAACCAAATTTGCCTTCACGCCGAGCAGATGGGGGAGAAGTATTTAAAAGGATACTTAGCCTATCAAAAAGTCTCTCCCGTAAAAACTCATCAGTTGGATAAACTGGTTCTAGAATGCAAAAAATACGACAAAAATTTTTCTAAAATCGAAGAGGAAGCAATCCTGCTTAGCGACTACTATACAGAGACCCGTTACCCTGGAGATGTTCCCCAATTTTCCCTAAAAGAGGCAGAAACAGCCTATAAAATGGCAAAAAATATTAGAAAAATTGTTCTTTCTTTGATTTAGTAGCTCCGTCAAAAACCAAAACAAAAAACCCATGAAAAAATCATTCTGTCTCGCACTTTTATTCCTCTTATCCCCCCTAATTTCCCATGCCACATCCCCTTTTTCCGGGTTTGTTTGGATTGGAAAAGGTTGGAATTTTGTCAAGTGATAATTGACAAAATTGTATAAAATATGTTAATTACTACTGGACAGTTTTGTGATTAATAAATTTTTACTTCAATGTTCTACCAAAGAAAGATACTTTCTTCGATAAAAGCTCGCTTGAAAGACAAAGAAATAGTCGTTATCACGGGTATGCGGAGAGTCGGAAAGACTACTTTGTGCCAGATTTTATTAGATAATATAAAAAGTGCTAATAAAATTTTTTTGGATTTGGAAAACCCTATTAATCAGAAGGTTTTTGAAGAGAAGGACTTCGACAATATAATCCACAATTTTGTTTCTCTGGGATTGAAAAAATCGGAAAAGATGTATGTTTTTTTGGACGAAATTCAAGCGGCTCCTTTCGCAGTCAAAGCCATAAAGTATCTTTATGACCATTACGACATCAAGTTTTTTTTGACAGGGTCAAGCAGTTTTTATTTGAAAAATCTTTTCCCTGAAAGCTTGTCCGGCCGAAAATTTATTTTTGAAATTTTCCCGCTTGATTTCGAGGAGTTTTTAATTTTTAAAAATTTTAAAAATCCCGATTTCCACCAAGATTTTGCCGAAATGGCAAAAAAAAAGAGCTTAATTGAATACGAAAAAAAACAAAAATACTACGAGGAGTATTTACGTTTTGGAGGGTTTCCGGGAGTGGTACTAGCTCAAGATCAGGAAACCAAAACACTAAGACTAAACGACATTTTTCAGTCTTACTTCGAAAAAGACATTCGATTTTTGGGAGATTTCAGAGAAATAAACGTCCTGCGAGATTTTATCTTGCTTTTGATGCAAAGAGTTGGTTCGGGAATTGAAATCACTAAAATCTCAAGTGAGCTGGGGGTTTCCAGGCAAACCATCTATGCCTTTCTTTCTTTTTTGGAGAAAACTTATTTTCTTTATTTACTGAAGCCTTTTTCCAGAAATATCGACAGGGAAATTAGTGGCAAAAGAAAAATTTATCTTTGCGATACCGGAATAATCAACAATTTTGCCCAGGTCAGTTCCGGCTCTATTTTGGAAAACGCAGTTTTTCTTGGTTTAAAAAAATATGGTCAAATAAATTACTATCAAAAAAGATCCGGCGGGGAAATTGATTTTATCCTTAATAAAAAAATCGCTTTTGAAGTCAAGCAGAAGGGGTCGAGGGTTGACTACAAGAAACTTTCGAAAATAAGCGATTCGATTGGTATTAAAGAAAAATATTTGATTTCCCAGGAATTTAATCAGATTGATTATTGTATTTCCGCTTCGGAAATATGAGTTAGAATAAAATAGAGATAGATAATAACAAATAATCGTTATTATCTACCCCAAAATACTACTGTTTTATCTGGAAAGGAAACTCTATGATTTTATAGCTATCAAAAAAACAAAACCCATGAAAAAATCATTCTATCTCTCACTTTTATTCCTCTTCTCCCCCCTAATCGCAAGCGCCTCATCCCCTTTTTCCGGATTTGTTTGGATTGGGAATGATTCGGGTTCCGGAATCGCAATGAATAATCCTTCGGCGCTGGCTATTAGGATGGATGGGTTGAATTTGGAGGACGGAAAGATTGTCGGGAGTGGGGAGATTGGCGGGGCTAAGAATGATTTTGTTTTGAAAAGCCAGATTAATCCTATTTCTAGCATCAACGGGATGAGGACTGGTTATCTTCGGTTTGACCAAGGAGCTCCTAGTGATGACTGTTTTGGGACGGGGGATTGCTATCCGGCCAAATGGACGGCAAAGTTAGGTTCAATTAATCAAATGGAAGGTTTTATTTCCGGTTGGGCGAAGATGGAAATTGGGGCGCCGGGGAAATATCCGGATGTTTGGGTTCATTTCAGATCGCCAGCCGACCCCTCGAACTACCCTTGTTCAGGAGACACCAAGACAAAGGATGAAAATTATTTTGTCTGTTCTGATCAAGATGGCAAATTTCACGGTTTCGCTTGGAGTTCAGGTGTAGTTTCAACTTCCATTTCTGACAATCCGGGACTTGGCTTTTTGGATTTTTCGGAAGTCAGCTTCCTTCCTGACGCTTTCACTCAACAAGTTTCTCCTCAACAACTAGACAACACTAGCAATACTGTTGATACAACCAGCCAACAAAGCACGAGTCAAGCAAAACAGAGTGCATCTAAAACTTGTGATATTTATTTTGTCGATTCAATCGCTAAAGAAAAAACGATTTGTCAGCCAAATGACAAAGTTGTTTACAAAGCTTCGGCGGATTTCGCCGACATCAAAGATTACACCTGGCAATGCGATGGGGAAGCACCTCAAACGAACAACTCTGTTTCTCACGAATGTTCCGGAGACAAACCGCCAACCCTCATCATTTCTACCATAAACGATGAGGACGACATTGCTTGTAACTCAATGACGAAAGTTTTAGTAGACGACACGGCCACTTGCCAAGTAGAAGCCCGCGAATTTGGTTCCAACGGATCTTTTAGTCAAAATTTGAGTATTACCTCTGGCGATACAGTAGTAGCACGAATAACCGGAAAATGTTTAGGTAGTACCAAAACCAACTGGAATCAAACAAATTTAAATCCTATTTCTAATGACAATCAAGTTCTTAAAGCTCTTGCCCCACTGGGCGGAGACGCTTCGATAAATGCTTCAATCACCACTTCCAAGGGAGATAAGATTGATTGTGGGGAAGTTAAAATTAAGGTTAAAGAGAAGATAAAGTGGGGAAACTAGATAGAGTTTTTAAATTTTATCTCCCTCCTGTGGAAAACTTTGCTCTGTTTTTTGTTTGCTATTAAAATAAAGGAACTACAGTAAAAAGATTAAAAAACAAGTATTAATCACACAAATGGACGATTCCAACAGTTCCACGAGTGGTTTTTTTGACCCTCAAAAAAATCTCAAACCGATTGAGAGACGGGAAACTGATTATAAAAAATTAATACAAACCGGTCCTCTGCAAGTAAGCAACCGACCAGAGGGGCAAAGTGAACAACAACACTATGGACAAGGTAACCCCAATGAGGAAAGGCGGGAAGATCGAATCAAAAGAGAAAACCTCCTCCATTATTATGAAAGTGAATATGAAACCGGCAAAAGAGAACTAGATGTGGTTACTCAAGAACTTCGAGAATTGGAAAATAAAATTCGAGGAGAAGAAAAGGAGGTGGATATTTTAGAGAGAGAAGAAATGGAACTTACCAGAAAACTTGCTTCAGTAAGCAAAAGCTTAAAGAGATTCAAGTTTGAACTACGCACCCATAAGGGAGATCAAATGGAAAAAACCATCGTTCACCGAAGGTGGTTGACTGTCGTCAAAGAATCAGAAGCCAAACTTAAGAAGATTAAATATGGGGACTGGAGATCGCTAAGAAAGTAATCAGAATTAATTTACAATTTTCAAACAATTTTTAATTTTGTAATTTAATAATGATCTAAAAAAAGTAAAATTAGAAACTACGTGTCATCTCGGGCTTGACCCGGGATCCAGGAGAGTAGCATTCGACTAACAAAATGTTAATTTACTCAGTTTCTTAATGATACACGTTAAAATAACATTTTGTTAGTCTAACTAGATCCCGGTTCAAGCCCGGGATGACACAACGCTCCTAGGCTTAATTTATTTAAAACATTGTGAAATTAATAAATTAAAAATTGTTTGAAAATTGTCTCCTTAGGCGACCCGCCTAGGGCGGGAAAATTGTAAATTGAAAATTAATATTCACTATGCTCGAGCAAGCTACCTTGGATAAAATTTGGCAGGCAGTATTGGGGGAAATGGAGTTGATTGTCGGAAGAGCCAGCTTCACCACTTGGTTTCCCAACACCAAAATTCTGAGTATTGAAGATGGAAAAGCGACCGTTAAAGTGCCGAGTGATTTTTCGAAACAGTGGTTGGGACAAAAATACAACAAACACATAATCGATTCTATCCGCAACTTTTGTTCCGACGTAAAGTCAGTCGATTATGTTATCGTATCTGAAAAACAAAGCAGAAAATCTTTACCGGATAATGTCAAAAGAAAAACTCTCAATGGGATTGATGAAAGTTTAAAGGCTCATCACTATTCCCCCCAAGACTCGACTGGCATAAATCCTCGCTATACCTTCTTTTCTTTTATTGTGGGTAGTAATAATGCCCTGGCTGAAGCGGCAGCTCGAGCGGTAGCGGATCAGTTAGGGAAAAAATTTAACCCACTGTTCATTTATGGCGGAGTAGGGCTAGGAAAAACCCATCTCCTGCAGGCTATCGGCAACGAGGTCATTGCTAAGAAAAAAAATTTAAAGGCTAAATACATTACTACCGAGGATTTCGCCAAAGAATTGGTTGATTCAATCCGCAAGGGGAAAACTTTGGAATTTAAGGAAAAATACCGCAATATTGACGTTTTTTTAGTAGACGATATCCAATTTATCGGTGGCAAAGAGAAAACTCAAGAAGAATTTTTCCACACTTTCAATTCTCTTTACCAAAGGGGAAAACAAATCGTGATTTGTTCCGATCGACTGCCCAGAGAGATTGCTACCCTCGAAGAACGTCTTTGTTCAAGATTTGAAGGGGGAATGATGGCCGATATCAGCCAACCTGACCTCGAAACCCGTATCGCTATCCTCGACACCAAGGCTAGGGAGAAGGGAGTAGAAATCGATCAGGAAGTTCTCGGATACATCGCTTCTTATAAACAGAATAACATTCGCGAACTTGAGGGTATATTAAACAAATTCATCGCTACCTGCCAGTTGCAAGATTATGATTTTTCCGTTAAAACCGCTAAAACTGTCCTCGCCTCAGAAATAAGTGCTTCTCAGAAACGTTCTATCACCCCCACTCACATCATCAAAAAAGTTGCCAAGTTTTTTCACTTGAAGTCTGAAGAACTCTTAGGAAACAGCCGTCGAAGCGAGATTGTCAAACCTCGGCAAATGGCTATTTATCTTATGCGAAAAGAAGCTAATCTTTCCTATCCCAGCATTGGGGGAGTCTTCAAGAAGGACCACTCCACCATCATGCACTCTTACAGCAAAATCAAAGACCTCATAAGAAGAGATGAATCCGCTCTGCGAGAAGTAAATTCAGTAAGAGACTATTTGTACCGGAAAAACTAAATAAAATTTCTAATATCCAAATAGAAAAAGTAAAAAATATTTTTTAATTGGGAATTTGTAGTTTGGGATTTTTATTAGAACTTAGAAATTAGGTAAATTAGAAATTTGTTTCTATGCTTCCCTCTAAATCCGTCCTTCTCACTTTCGCTCCCAAATCAACCAGTCTTGAGACTGTCAAGCTCGATGGATGACCAAATTGATTGTCTTTTCCGACACTGATAAGGGCGGTTTTTGGTTTCACTGCCTCCAAAAAACTGTTATAAGCGGAAATTCGACTGCCATGATGGGAAACTTTGAGAATATCCGCCTTAAGACTATCTTTACTCTTATAAAGTAGCGCCTTCATCAGCCCCTGTTCTGCGTCTCCAGTAAGAAGTATCTTTTTTGAAAAATCGATTTCAAGAACCATGCTTTCATTGTTGATATTGTTTAATTTTTCTAAACCATAATCGTAAAAAGGGGATAAAAACCTGATTTTACACACCTTGCCATTAAACTGAAGGTTGATTTCATCTCCCTGCTTCTTTTTTAAAATTGGAATATTTTTTTCTCTAATCTTTTCCCATAATTTCTTGTAAAGATCGCTCGAATTTTGACTGGGAGTTTTAGGGAGAAAAAATGAGGAAACTTGATAACGCTCTAAAACATCGAGAAGTCCTTCGACGTGGTCTTGATGCTCGTGAGACAAAAATACCATTTCAATTTTGTCATCGTAAAAAGGCATAAATTCTCCAAGGGGTGGCAAAACCCTTCTCCCCGGTCCGCCGTCTACGAGCATCTGAAAGTGATAAGCCGGAAAATTAAAAAGAATGGCGTCTCCTTGACCGACATCAAGAGCGACAACGCTGGCTGGACGACTAGAAGAATAAAGATAGACCAAAGAAAAAAACCACAGAAAACAAGCCACTATCAGCCAAAACACCTTTATTTTTGCCTCTTTTGAATCAATCGCTTGCGAAAAAATCTTTTTTTGTAAACGAATCCGTCCCCCCACTTTTTGCCAAAATCCAGGAATTTTTTCTTTTTTTAGAATATTTTCAGTTTCTTCGCCCAAAAATTCCTTAGTACAAAAATAGTCAAGCTTCTTAAGCAAAATTCGATTTTTGTATACTAAATTATAGACAATAACCATAAGGAACAAACAGCTGTAATAAAGCACTATGAAGCCAATCTTGATTTTCCCGTCAAAAGACCCGAGAGGTATTTTAGCTAGCATCGAAGCACTTTTATCCACTAAAAACATTAAAAAATGAGTACTAAGAGCGATTGTTTCCCTCAAAATTGTGAGGGGAAGTTCCATAACACCGTAAAAAATAAAAAAACATTCCAAGGATTTAACTATGACAATTAAAAAGCCTAGTGGGATGAGAAAAGAAAATAAGGGGAGTAATAAAATGTTAGCCAGTGGCGAAATCAAAGAAATAAAACCAAAATAATAGAAAACTAGGGGTAAAACCGCTATTTCCACCGATATCGAGAGAACAACAATTTTAATTACCTTCCAAAAAAATCCTTCTTTCCCCCAAAGAAGTAGCTTGTCAAAAATCAAGTAGATATACGTCATCCCAAAAACCGCTAAAAAAGACAATTCAAATCCAATGTCGGAAACAAGCAAAAGAGGATTTTGCCAAAGCAAAATAGCACAGGAAAGCCACAACATCGTTTTTATATTGGCCAACCGGTTCTGATAAATAGCTAAAAAGGCGAATATTCCCATTATGCCAGAACGTAAGGCACAACTGGGAGACCCCGAAAGAACCAAATAAAAAGACACAAAAACCACCGTAAGAATCAATTTAAATATTTTTCTGGAAAATAGTTGATTGGAAATCCAAGCCAGAATAAAAATCAAAAGGGTAACATGCGCACCACTGACAGAAAGAATGTGGATAATCCCAATTCTGCCGAAATCATTTCGGATG
Source organism: bacterium (assembly GCA_021779915.1). Lineage (GTDB taxonomy): Bacteria > Patescibacteriota > Minisyncoccia > CAIUEV01 > CAIUEV01 > JAJXZR01. Next base: position 20,501 of record JAJXZR010000047.1, on the reverse strand, counting down.
TTCTCCGGAATAGTTCCTTGATCCCCAATGATAAATGCGCTAACAATCGATCCATCTGGTTCTTTAAGTGAGGATTGAATGAAATTTCTACATTTTTCTCGCACAAAAAGAATTTCCCGATAAATTTTTTCGTACAGATCAAGTTTTAAAGATTTTTCTCCCAATTCCGGTTTTTTAACTTCCGGATAGGTCAGTAAAGAATAAATACCTTTTCCTTTAAGATAGAGCGGGTAAGAAAAATTGCTTTCTTCCAGCTCGTCAGGAATTTTTATTTTGCCTGAAACAAAAATAGTATCTCCATAAAAATAATCATAACTATCATATGGAAGAACGACCATTATTTTGCTTTTTTGGATATCTCGTTCGGATATTTCAGTCGTCTCAATTTCCAGCAAGGTTTTTTCCATCCTTTCGCTTTGAATGGAAACTACTTTCCCCCAAACGCCCACTTTTTCTCCAGCAAGATTACAAATATTTTCTTGAGGACAGTTCTTATTTATCATTCCCGGCAAAAGAAAAACCGCTCGGGTAATTAAGACGAGAGAAAATATAAGAATAAGGCGGGGAAAGATAAATTTGATTGTTTGAGGATAATTTGGCACGATGAGGGAATTTTAAGATTCCCCCTATTATCGCCCATCAAACTTAAATTTTTTCTAAAATAAAAATAAAACGAAAATCAAAAACACTAGTTTAGAAGGTTTAGAATGTTATGAAAGTTTAGAAAGTAGTAGTCTTTAATTTTCCAATTGATAACTTTCTAAACCTTCTGAACTTTCTAACTTTCTCAACTACTTAAATTTCCAATCTCGTTTTTCTCTTCTAAAATAAACAAAACTATGAAAATGAAAAAACAAAATAAGAAAAAAAGTAAACGGGGGTTTACCTTGGTAGAACTTTTGGTGGGAGTTTTTCTTTTCACTCTTTTGTTTTTGGGTATTTATGGAACTTATTCCTTGGGTATCAAAGTCACAAACCACGATCGAATGATAACAGAAGGCACTTCCATTGCCGAAGAGCAAATTGAAGCCATCCATGCTATGACTTATGATAATATTGGCATTTCCGGTGGTATTCCCTCGGGGACGCTTCTTGCAACAGAAACAGAAACTCGAGACCATGGAGTTTACACAATCAAGAAAACCGTCAAATGTATTGACGATCCCTATAACAATCTTGCCCCTGTTGATACTAGTCCCTGCAACTACAAACAAATTGAAGTCAAAGTTTCCTGGCCTTCCGGTTTTAAATCAAATACTGTTGTTTTGGATACTATCATTGCCCCTCCTCAAGTTGAAACCGAAGTGAATATGGGAGTTCTTATGGTTAACATCTCTAATAGCCAAGGGCTGCCTATTTCTAATGCTGAAGTCCACATCAAAAATACCGCTTTAAGCCCCCAAATCGATTTTACGACAGAAACAGACGCCAATGGAGGCTTAACTTTACCAGGAGCAAAACCGGCCACCACCAGTTATGAAATAACTGCCACGAAGTCAGGCTACGAGAGCGTTCAAACCTATGCGCCCTATCCTTCTTCTCCCTTTAATCCAAACGACGTCAACCTCTCAGTTGCCAAAGGCAGTATCACTAGCAAATCTTTTGTTATTGACATGATAAGTAGTCTCACCATCAATTTACGGGACACTTTGGGTAATGGAATTCCCAACACTCCTTTTGCCTTGAAAGGCGGACGCGTAATCGGCACCACCGTCGAACCAAGCCCCAAACAAGTTTATTATTATGATCAGGCCGTTCTTACGACCAATACTAGCGGAAACTGGACAAAATCCGACTTGGGAAAAGGTCCTTACTATTTCACTATTACTAACCCCAATTACGAGCTCATTACCACTTCTCCGACACTACCTTGGGCTCTGGCACCTAACGGCAACCAAACTGTAACTGTCATAATGGGTGACAAAACTGCTAACCTTTTGGTTTTTACCGTTAAAGAGCAAGATTCCACGGCGGTTTTACCCGGAGCTACCGTCCAAATTCTCGATCAATCCAACAATGTAATCCAAACCGCAACCACCGACGACAACGGAATCGCTTATTTTCCCCAAATTGCCACCCCAGCCGTAACCATCACTGCCGGAACGACCTACAGTTACAGCATCACAAAAACTGGTTATACCGCTTCTTCCGGTACCAGCTTGGTAAATGGAATAACCAGAGTAAATGTTTCTTTAGTAAAAACTCCATAGAAAAAAGCGATTCAAGTTTGAATCGCTTTTTAGTGTTGTTTTGTAATTTTTTACAAAAGTTCTTCGGCTAGTTTAGCTAGTTCCGACCTGACGGTTTCGCTAAAATTGGTGGAGGCAACTATTGGCTTTCCGACCATTCTGTTCATTGCATAAGTCAGTCCGCTCGATTTCTCATCAATTCTTCTAGTTCTGTCAATTTGACCAAGGTCCCCGGTAAAAACAAGTTTTGTCCTTTCTCCGGCTCTCGTTATAATGGTTTTCACCTGGTGGGGGGTTAAATTCTGTGCTTCATCAATAATTAAAAAGGTGTTATGGTAGCTCATTCCCCTGATATAATCCAAAGACATAAACTCGATTTTCTTTTCCAATTGCAACTTTGCAATGATGTCCTGACTCTCTTTGGCAGCTTTTTTTCTAGCCAATCCCTTACCCTGAGAAACTGAATCACCCTTTGGACTCTTTAAAAATGACATCGCTTGCTGAATCGGGTACATCCAAGGAGAAAGTTTTTCGTCCAATTTACCCGGCAAAAACCCTAGCGTGTCTTCGTCTTCCAAATGCACGGCAGGTCTAGAAATAATAATTTGACCATATTTGTGCCTTTGTTCAAGAGCAGAAGCAACCGCCAACAAAGTTTTTCCTGTACCCGCTCCTCCTTGCAAAAAAACCAGTTTGATCGCAGGATCGAGAAGTTGTGCTAAAGCAATGTATTGACCCCAATTCTTCTTGTTTGCCTTATCTTTTCCATTTCCATTTCCGTTTCCATTGCCATTTCCGTTGCCGTTACTCATTGAATAAGGTCGAAGCCCATAAGCATTAATTTCTTCAGGCACACTGACCAGAGAGTCTCCTTTTCTGATCGCCGCACAAACTTCTTGCCATCCATCGCCATTATTGCTTCCGAAACAGACCACCCCCTCGTTTTCCAATATTTTCCCGTGTTCCTCCTCTAAATAAGGATAGAGATAGCGTTCTAATCCGTCCCTTTTTTCTCTTACCGGTTTTGTTTCATTCCAACCGAAGCTAAGATGAATACTTTGAGGAAGACTTTGCTTGGGATTTTCTATTTTATTCCTGCGGTAATCCTCTACATTGACTTTGTGTTTCTTCGCAAGAATCCTTACCATACTATCCCTAGAGATTAGTTTAACCTGATCGTAATCGCCAAAATCTTTCTTATTTTTTTCAACATATTTAGCGGTGGCAATTATTTGATGGTCAGGGTGATTCTTGTCCAGATCCCCAAAATATTTATTTCCTGGCCTAGATTGAATAACAATAGAACCATCCTCTGAGTCGAGAATACTTTCAATTCTTCTAATCGCCTCTCTTGCATCATACCCCTTTTCCGGTTTGTGTTTGAGTTTATCTAGTTCATAGAGAACGATTGAGGGTATGACAAGCTTATTTTTTCCTCCTTCTAAAAAAACACTACTGGCTTCTGGATCATAAATGTGGATGTTGGTGTCAGCAATAATGATGTTCGGCTTACTACTCATTGTTTCTCCTTTCCGAAAAATAAAACTTGAACCAACCAAAATGTTAAAGTGCTTTTCCAACTTATTATAGTTGTCTACAACAGTTTTATAAATTAATAAAATTAAGTAATAATGAATCAGTAAAATATCTTTAATATCTGGTTTTTTAGGTGTGGTTTTTTTGTTATTTTCTTGTTGCGGAACTCGCTTCGCTCAGACAGGTCCTCACAAGAAAACTAACAAAAAAACCACACCTAAAAAACCAGATATTTACCATGAAATAAACCAAAAACAAATATTTAATGAAAAACTTTTTAGAATACATTGTTTTCCGGTGGGGGAGAGGAATTGTTGGATATTTTAGAATTGTGGGAAGAATTTCGGCTTTCATCTTCCATCTTTTCGCAGTCAATATCTTGATTAGAACCTTGTTTTGGACTTGGAAAAGAGATGTGGAGTTCAAAGAAGGCGCAGGATTTGACCCTAAGGAATGGTTTAACCGCCACTTGCTTAATTTTTTCTCCCGTATTATCGGGGCTTTTGTCAAATTGGTTGCGTTGGTAATGTTTTTATTCCTAGAAATAGCTTGGATTTCCCTTGTTTTAGCTTTTTTTCCTATTTGGCTAATTGCTCCTTTTCTCTCTATTGCCCTAATCTTGTATTTTATTTTACTTATTCCAAACACTCTTGGATCAATTAGTGATCCTCCCCAATTAATATTTCCAACCGGTATTTTGTTTTTCGCTCTATTTTTAATTTTTCTGGAAATAAAAGTAACAAAGTACCATCGAATCTCTCGATTCCTCGTAGTTGATCCAGAAAATCCCCAAGTAGACGACCCTTGGTTTGGTTCATTGTGTGCTCATCTGCTTGTTTCTCAAGATAACCTCTTAGAAAGCCTACAAAAAGGGTCTATAGAAACAGTCCTAAACGCCAATCGGTTAAAAAAACCTGAATTCGACTTGCTCGTTTCTTTCGAAGCAAACAAGCAAATTGAGTATTACGAAAATATGTGTTGGTTCAGTCGAAAAAATTTGTTTTCAAAAAGACCTATTACCGAAGATTGGTTTTATGGCTGGACTTTCACTCTTAATCAATATTCGAGCGACCTATCCCATCAAAATTTTGCTAGAAATTCTATTTCTAACCAGGGGGAACTAGAAAACCTTAAAAGTATTTTGAATAGCACTGAAGGACTCAACATTGCTATCGTCGGAGAAACGGGAACTGGTAGAAAAGAACTGGTAGAGAGCCTGGCTTATGATATTGCCAATCGCAACGTTCCTCCCAAACTCCTCGGAAAAAGAATTTTAGAATTTCACATTGAAGATTTGCTTGCCGGGAGCAGTTTACCAGAAGAAAAGATTTATTTACTTCAAAAGGCACTTTTTGAAGGATCCAATGCCGGAAATATTCTCCTTTTTATTCCAAGCCTGGGAACTTATCTCAATACCGACACAAATGAAGGCCAGATCGGCAAAACAGACGTATCTGCCATTCTACTTAATTACCTCGAAAATGCCAATATCCAGATCATCACCCTCGCTTCACCCGGAGAAATGAACATTCTTTCGGAAAAACAACCGGCAGTCATAAAGTATTTAAAAAAGATACAACTCAAGGAGCCAGATCTAGAAACCTGTTTAATTATTATGGCTGAAGAGGGAAGATCTTTGGAGGGAAAATATAACAAACTTATCGTTTATAGGGCTCTTAAAAGATTGCTTGAGATTAGTGATCGTTACTTAAATCAACCAGCTATGCCCCAAAGAGCGATTGATTTTCTTAAGGAAACAATCGTTTATCTTAACAATAAAGACCCCGAAGACCACATCATTAAAGAAACCGAGATTGAAAATTACGCCTCCGATAAAATCGGGGTGAATATTGGGGAAATTCAGAGTGAAGAAAAAGAAAAATTGGCAAACCTTGAAGAATCTATGCAAACCAAGATTGTCGGTCAAACTCCAGCAATTAAGGCTGTCGCTTCCGCCCTGCAGAGAAGGAGGCTCGACCTTTCCAATCCAGGTAGACCGGCAGGTTGTTTTCTTTTCTTAGGGCCAACCGGAGTAGGAAAAACTCACACCGCCGAGGTCCTCGCTAGCTTATACTTTGGAGGTGAGAACAGAATGGCACGCCTGGATATGAGTGAATATCAAGGAGAAGACGCTTTAATCAAACTGCTCGGCGACAGTTCTGGGAAAATTGAAGGGTATTTTCACAAAATTTTATCCCAAAATCCTTTTAGTTTGATTCTTTTAGACGAGTTAGAAAAAGCCAGTAAAGTTGTCCATCAGTTATTGCTCCAAATTATGGAAGAAGGCATGGCAAAAACTGGAACAGGGCAAAAATTAAATTTTCGTGAGACAATCATCATCGCCACTTCCAATGCAGAATCGATGTTAATAAAAAATCTTTTTGACGGAAAAAAGAAGCAGGAGGCCGTGCAGAGAGAGGTTTTGTCTAAAATTCAAGAAGATGGAATTTTTTCTCCCGAACTGTTAAATCGGTTTGATGAAGCGATAATGTTCCACCCCGTAACAGAAGAAGACACCTTCCAGATTGCCGGACTATCCCTTCTGGACCTTAAAAATCGCCTCAAAGAACAAAATATTCTTATTTCCTACAGCAAAGATTTCCAAAATAAATTAGCTAATATTGCTTTTAGTAGCGAGTTTGGAGCCAGAGAATTGAGGCGAGTTGTTCAAAAGGATATCGAAAACGGAATTGCGGGAGACATGATGGCAGGAAAAATTGAGAAGGGGGCGGAATTTGAGTTGCCGATGGAATATTTGGGGTGATTTTTAACAATTTCCCAGTATCATTAAACCCTGAGTGTCATTCCGGGCTTGACCCGGGATCCAGGAAAGTAAGATTTAAAATTCCAAGAAACAAGAAACAAATTACAAACAAATTCAAAATTGCAAGCTCCAAACGAAAAAATAATGTTTTATCTCCATAGGCGACCCACCTTTGTCGGGAATTTCGAATCCGCCTAGGCGAGACAAGTTTTGGAAAATTGTATCTTGTTTGTAATTTGTTTCTTGGAATTTGGAATTTTGTTAGATTAATCCTATTCTCCTGGATCCCCGGTCGACACGCCGAGGATGACACGCTTATTTAAAATTTTGAATTTAAAATTACCCATGCGTTCCGCATCACTAATAATCATCACCTTTTTACTCCTCCCCCTCACTTCCTGGGCGGTTTCTCCCCAAAAAATAAAGAACTTCAAATCTCTGAAACAATCTAATATTGGTTCTTACTCCGCAGTTGTTTTGGATGCAAGTAGTGGAGAAGTTCTTTTTGGGAAAAGAGAAGAAGACAAAAAACCTCTTGCCAGTATTACAAAAATTGCCGGAGCTTATGTGTTTTTAAACGAAGATCCCAATCTTAACAAAAAAACCGCTATGCTTAATTCCGATGAGGTAGGAGGAGGAAGACTAAAATTACCAGTGGGAACCAGTCTAAAACTCAAAGACCTTCTCTATTCCAGTTTGGTTGGATCAGCCAACAATTCCGCTACCGCCCTCGTAAGAGCCAGTGGTCTCTCTAAAGATAAATTTATTAACAGAATGGATTCTTTAGCTACATCAGTCGGAGCATCCGATAAAACTAATTTTGTAGATGCTTGTGGAATTTCTCCCAACAACACTTCTACCGCCAAAGACATCGCTCTGATTGCTCAAAAAGTTTTTTCCAACAGTACGCTTTGTAAAGTAAGTTCTACTAAAAAATATTCCTTCTATTACAATAACGGTAAGGGGCAAAAAACGGTCATCCACACCAGCCCGATTATTACCGCCAAAAACTCCGGATTTTCCGTTCTAGCAGCCAAAACAGGCTATCTTCCCGAAGTAGGCTATAATCTTCTCGTCAAAGCTAAGGGTAAAAAAGAAAAAAATGATATCATAGCAGTAGTCTTCGGAGCAAAATCAAGAAGCGCCTCCACAAACGACGTCCAAAAAATGGCTAAATGGGTTTTTAGAAATTATAAGTGGAAATAGGGATTTAATTTTCAATTTTCCCGCCCTAGGCGGGTCGCCTAAGGAGACAATTTCCAAACAATTTCCAATTTATTAATTTAATAATGTCTTAAACAAAAAAAGCCTTGAATTATCGTGTCATCCCGGGCTTGACCCGGGATCCAGTTAGACTAATAGAATTTTATTCTAATGTTTACTTTTAAAAAACTTAACGCACATAAATTAACATTCTATTAGGCTAATGCTATGCTCCTGGATCCCGGCTCGGAGGCCGGGATGACAGGTAACATTTAGAAATTATCAAAATCCTTCTTATGCTTTCTTCTCTCAAAAAACTCATCCCCTCCCCCCTCTTCAGCCTCTATCACCTCGCTCTTGCCAAAATGGGTAATTTAGTTTATCAAAATCCCAGCAAGAATCTTTATTTGATTGGGATAACAGGAACTAAAGGCAAGACTACTACTGCCTATTTGACTTATCAAATTTTCGAAGAGACGAATAAAAAAACTGCTTTCACTTCAACTGTTATGTTCGCCATCGGGAGTAAAATTGAGCCGAATCTTACCAAAATGGGAATGCCGGGAAGATTTTTTCTTCCTCAATTTTTAAACAGGGCCGTAAAATCTGGAGTGAAGTACGCTATTATTGAAACTTCCTCGGAAGGAATTATGCAACACCGTTCCAGATTTCTTGATTATAATACGGTTGTTTTTACGGGACTTGCCCCCGAACACATCGAAAGGCATGGAAGCTTTTTCAACTATAAAGAAACTAAAGAAAAGTTGTTTAAAAATTGCAAAGGAATTCATGTTGTTAACCTGGACGATAAATATGCCGACGACTTTCTCCGTCACGACGCCGAAGAAAAATGGGGAATTACTTTTGATATTAATAATGTTAAAAAATACTCAAAAAAGCTTCACCGAATAATTTTGGGCAATATCAAAGAGAATAACAAAATAGAAATAGGAGAATATAAAAATAATACCTTGGAGCCCTTTTGGCAAAAGAATTTTAATTTCCCTTTCATCGGAAAATTCAACGCTCAAAACCTGCTTATGGCCTTCACTATTGCCCGTTCTGCCGGAATAAAATTTAAGGAAATAATCAGGGTCATTCCCAACTTAAAGCTCCCCAAAGGCAGAATCGAGGAAATTAAAGACCCCAAAATAAATTTCCGTCTCTTTCTGGATTATGCTCACGAGCCATTGAGCCTCAGTTCTGTTCTCTCTGCCGGGAAAGAAATTCTCCCTAAAGGAAAAAAATTAATCTGCCTCACTGGAGGGCAAGGTGGAGGCAGAGATAAATGGAAGAGAAAAGTGATGGGATCAATCGCCGGAAGATTGTGCGACATTGTTGTGGTGGCAACAGAAGACCCCTACGAGGAAGATCCAAGAGAAATAAATAAAGAAGTTTTAGCAGGAGTTCTTACTAATAAAAAATTTGAGGAAGGAAAAAGTGCCTTTTCTTTTGTTAATCGAACTGAAGGCATCCAAAAAGCCTTGTTTCTAGCAGAAAAAGACGACGTGGTGATTCTTTGCGGTAAAGGGGGAGAAAAAAAGATGTGTATTGGAAAAGAGATGATCCCATGGGACGAAGAAAGGGAAGTGAGGAAAATAACAAAAAAATTAAAAACGACTACTTAAATATTCAGACCTTGCGGGAATTCGATTTTTTATCTTGTTACTCGACAACATCTAGTTTTAACTTTTTGATAATTAATAGAAGAATGACCACAACCTGTGTCAGAATGAGTTTCTGAAGCGATACCAACATCCATATAGCCAGGATTACAGCCTGGATGATTTGCCTCTGGTTCTCTAGCACAAGCACTTGCTGGACCCCAATCCGTAGTGTAGCAATCCAATGATAGGTCTGACCAATTAGATAGACAACTTCCACCAACACATAAACTTCCTTCCACATACAAATTGCCGGTTCCTCCCCAAGCCCTGCTAACAATAATCGATCCTCTGTTTAGTAAATATAAATTTTCTTCTCCAAAAATGTGCATTCGTCCGGGAGCGTAAAAAGTATGTCCTCCTCCCATATTTATGTCACCGGGATTGCTTATATTCCCTCCTTGATCCACATGAAAAGTACCGGCTGTCCAAGAACTGTTGAGTACTCTGAAGGTTCCGTTAATATTTTCAAGATAAAGATTAGCACCATTATTGCCCATCAGCTTTATAGTTCCACCCTCCCCATTAACAGACTCTACTTGAACATATCCGTTAACATCAAGTTTTGCATTCGGATTCGTTCCGATTCCAACACTTCCATTGAACAACCAATTCCCTCCCAAATTAGCTCCGCTATTCAGGTCAGCGTAATAGTTCACATCGTCATCATAATATCTTGTTCCCCGAATCTGTCCGTTGACGTCCAAAGCTCCTGCCCAGCCCATGTCATTTCTGGGACTCGCCGTCCCAATCCCCACACTCCCTCCGTTGTAATAAATACTGCTTCCATTCTGGCTCCAGAGGGAATTATTAGGCCAAGCAGATTTGCAATCTCCTTTGATGCATAAACTCCCATTAGTTCCAAGGTCGCCTATTTTTATTTGAGTAGTCGAACCTGTATTAAGTGGCGCCGCGATGTTTGATGTATCGGAAGGCTCCACCCAGGCATAGAGAACAGAAAGGGGAAAGCAGAGAGAAGAAAGCAGAGAAAATACAAGAAAAAATATTTTTGTTTTCATTTGCATTTTAAGTAAAATTAACCTATTATTTATATTATCAAAGTCATATTGCACACTTCTCATGAGTTCACTATAAACTAATTTTTTAAAAAACAAAAAATGGAAGATGGAAACAAAAACCCCAACAATTTTTCAGACAAAAAAAGCAAGCTATCCCCCAAAATCATAGGACTCGGTATGGTGGGAATTATTATTTTGCTCATTATTATTTCCATCCTAATCCGAGAATCACGCAAGAAAAATATTGACAAAGATACTCCCAGTAAGATAGAATCTTCTTCCTCTTTGAAAAATCGAGTTAATCCTTCTTTAGAGGTAGCTCCAAACACTTCCAATATTCCGGGTAATACTACTACCAACACTAATGAAAACACCTTTCTAACCAACAATCCCTCGGGATCAGAAAATATCCCCAAAGGAGCTCCTGAAGAAAATTATCCTGTTCCACCAGAAGTAAAAACTACAATCACTCCTCCTCCTGTCAATTCAAACTCACAAGAAAAAACTTCTCTTACAACGCGAGGAGAAACTGCCCCCGTTCCTCCCGAAGTAACTGATCAAAAAGCTCTGGATTATGCCAAGCAAATTAATTCAGGAGCTACAGGTGAAAATAATTACCCAAATCCAACTAAATAAAGGGGGGTTATCAATTTTGAAATTCAAACTTTCAACTTTATACTTTTAACCATTTTATAGTCCCCATTTCACTTTATCTCTCACTCTGACAATTGCTTCTGAACAAGTTACATCTCCACCACCCAAAACATTTTTGACGATAGCTCCAATTTTTCCATCTCCTGCCGGATTAAAAGTTGTTCTCATTGTCCATTTATCAGGATAGCTGGTAATTTTTCCATTCTGAGGTTGACTCCAAACGACCGTTCCTCCAAGGACACATTGCCTGACAATCTTTGCTTCCATTTCCTTTTCAATATAGATTGTTGAACTAGAGTTATAAGGGTTCACAACGCTATTATTATTACTATTGTCAATATCCTTAACAACCACTTGGCAACTTTTTCCTGTATAATATTTAATCATGCTGGTTGAAGAGGAACAATCTGCCCATGTCGTTCCACTTTTTGGCTTAACTTGTAGCTTTGGAATGTAAGTTGTATTTGAAGAAGGGGAATACGTACATTGTTGAGTTTGTCCTCCTGGGGTATAACTCCCCGATCCATTGCAGTCCCATTGATAATCATAGTTATTTGTGTTAACGCTATTATCTATAAAATTAGCAAAAAGGTTGGCCGTAGTAGAAACCCCAGGACTCCCGCAGATTGAACTGCCAGGAAGATCATTTAGAATATAGCAACTACTGTCAGAAACTATATCCGTGGTCTCCCCGGGAACAATTGTTCCGGCACGCGAAAAACCAATCCAACCAAACCCTGGATTATCTGTCCGTGAAGACGAAGGAAGACCAGAGCTCCAAGCGTAGCCAAAAAAGGCTCCTGAACTATCTGTGCAAACGTAATAATTATTTCCTTGTGAAGGTTTGCCATTAGTGTTACAGTCAAAACCAGAAATATCAAGGGGAGTCTTAAAATGAACCCATGTCTCTGGATAAGACGTACCCAAAGCATCTTTCCCAATATCAAATTTTGCCCACCCAGAAAGATATCCTTCAAGGCTGTCTTTAGCGGCTCCATTTCTTCTAATCCAGGTAACGGGGTGACAACCATTAGGATCGCTGGAATCAAGATTAGTGCAATTTGCCGGCACCCCTTGATTAAACCTAAGCCATCCGATAGAAGGACTATCCGCTTCTTCTGGATAGAAAGAGCCTACTTTGTCGTCATTTGAACCGACCCCAATCCAGGCTTCTCCCGTTAGAACTCTCGTACCAGACGCTTCGTCTTCCAAATTAACACTATAGCCTTTTCCAGAAAGCTTGATCATCCCAACCGAAGGATCACCGCTGTCTCCCGTATTATAAGTATTGTTGCCTACCCAAAGAAATTCATCATTTATTCCCAGGATTGTTGTGGCTTTAATTAAAACAGGGATAAGCAAAAGTAAAAACGGTAAAATGTATATTTTTTTTATTTTTTTCATTGAATCAGCTTATAAAAATTGTTATAAAATTAATTTCCATTATTCGTATTGGCATTTTTATTAACGTCGTCACTACCGTTCAAATTAGAGTTGCTCCCAATATTGGCACCATCACTTGAGCTCGTCGAATCACTTCCTGATGAAGCCTCCCATTTTATACCACTGTTAACCGTTTTGTTTACTCCGATGAATTCCTTATTAAGAGCCTGCATGCTGTACCGCCCGAAAGTAATGAAAATATTTCCTCCATTTATCACGTAATCAAGTGACATTCCCGTTTTTTTGTCGATAAGAGCGTATCTTGAATTAGTAAAGAGTTTACTGTTGGCAAAATAACCATTTTGATTGTCGATTGTATATCCGTCCCAAAGTGGCTTCAAATCACTGACCATTGTCGGCTCCCAATCACTCATCGCGGAAAACAAAGTTTCATCCCGATTTTCAGTTGGGATAATCAATCCAAAAACATTGCCTTTATTGAAATAATCTACAAAAAACAGGGCTGGCACGGTTTCCGGGTTAGGGATTATCTTGATTGGAATTTTTATTCCTAAGTCCAAATCAAGATCGGCCAAGGACAGAGAACTTCCATTTGACTTGGCAAAAACGATTTGTGTCAGTTTCGATACAGCTGTTCCGCTCTTGTAACTCTCAACTACTTTTGTCAGCTCCTGCGGACTATTTACAACCTTGCTTTCAACATTTAATATTACTTTTTGAATGGCAATTTTTGGTGTTGTATCAACATTATCATTAATTGGTATCGGTTTTACCACTTTATTGGCGTTTGTATTAATATTTCCGTTTGCATTCGTATTTAAATTTTTATTGTCAGCGATCGGAGAATTAGAGCTTTTCCCCGCACCAAAAATCAGGAACAAGACAATAAAAACAAATATTATTCCAAAAACTCCAACACCTATAAAAATATATTTCTTTTTATTGGAAGAACTGTCTGCCACAACACTTTTCCCTTTTAGGTCAACAACTTTCGTCCCTTCTTTTATTTCTTGAGTTAACTTTTCCCCAGCTTCTCTTTCCTTGGCAAAATCAGGAGAAGCAGAGTAGTTGATTGCAGATTCAACTTTTTGAAGAAGAGAAGACCCTTCTCTTTCTCGAGGATCAAGGTGCGCTGAAAATGGATTTTCTTCACTGGCATTAACGACGGTTCCCGCCAATCCATCACCCCTAAAAGGGCTGATCGTATTGACTTTTTGTTCCTTTTCAGCTTTGTCTTCATCCTCCAAAGTAAATTTTTTGAGTTCAAGAGGTAGGGGACTTTCATCCGATTTTTCCTGTTTTTTTTCTGGTTCCTCCATGTCATTTCCAATACTGCCCCCCTTGAGAAAGGAATCTAGAGGAGCGGATTCTTGATTCGAAGATTCTTTTTTGTCAGGTTCAAGGTTTCCTTTAAATTCTATAATTGATTTTTCTTTTTTTTCTCCTTTTTCATCAACTAATTCGGCTTCACTTTTTTCTAAATAGTTTTCGTTAATATTTTTATTTAAAGCTTCCGCTAATTTGTTTGTTGACTCTTTTTGATTTTCAGCTTCCAAGACCGTTGGTTTTTCTTCCGCATTTTTAGAAGGAAAAAATGAGGATAGAGATGGAATAGTTGCGTTTTCGACTACAGGCAGATTTTCTGGAATAATCTCAGAAGGTTTTTCATCCGAGTTTTCTTTCTCTATTTCCTTTTTAAAAGCCTCAAGTTCATTGTTTAAAGAATCTTCTGTTGAATTTTGGCTATCGTCATTCTCAGTTTCTTCGGAAGGGTTTTCTGAATTGATTCCTTCTACCGCTTTTATTTTTTCTTCTAAGCTGCCAGTTGGCAATGGATTATCGAGATTTGTATCTTCGATTGTTTTGTTTTGAGTTAAAACTTTGGACAGCTCATTGATATTGCCTTGCAATTCATCTTTTAACGTAACATCGGAGTTTTCAATTTCTTTAACCCCCGCATCTTCTTCAACTATTTTTGTTTCTGAATTAGCCGGGTCTGAAATGGGCAAATTATCTGGCTTGGTTTCAAAAACAATCTCCTTCTTTTCTTCATCCTCCTTTTTAGATAACGGCTGACCAGTTTTGTTTTCCTTGTGTTTAGAAAGAAAATCAAACCAGCCACCATCTTTTCCCTCCGCTTTGGCAATATCGCTCTTCATAGTATTAATCGAAACATCCTCCAAATTGAGAGCCTTGTCCTTTTCTGAGCCTGTCTGATCAGTTTTTGTATTATTATCCACGACTTTATTTTTATGTTTCTAAAATCAAAAAACACTACTTTAACTATTAGTATGATAAAGTAAAAAAAAAGGAAAGTCTACATTAGTTTATCAAGTTATAAAGTTTATAAAGTTTATAAAGTTATTCTTCCGTTCCCTCACTGTCTTTTTGAATTTATCTAAAACTTGGAAATTGCATTTTAAAAACTATGATTTTTTTATAGGAAATCCCCTATTTTTTAAAATGCAATTTCCAAGTTTTAGATAAATTCAAAAAGACAGTGAGGAGAACAACGTTAATAATCTTACCTTTTATCATTTTTTAGACTTATAAAAAAACCTGTGTTACAAAGAAATTGATATTAAGCCGTTAAATGTAGTAAAGAAAATGTTAAACAAGGAAACTAAACAGAAAATCATTGGGAAATCAGCAACTCACCAAACCGACACTGGCAGTGCCGCTGTTCAGGTAAGCCTTCTTACAGAAAGGATTGAGCGTCTTTCTGAACACCTGAAAGGCAACAATAAAGACAAACATTCAAGACGCGGTCTTCTTAAAATGGTAGTCAGAAGGAGAAAAATGCTGGAATATTTGAAGCACACCAACGAAGATCTTTACATGAAAACCACCAAAAACCTTAAGCTAAAACAGAGATAGGACTGGGATTGTTAGAATGTTAAGTTGCGGTGTTTGTCTGTTTCATTTGTTGATAGCATTTTTGATAGCTCCCAATTTATATCGGTAATGCTGGTAAGTAGTAAATGGTAATGAGTACAATGTAAATTTTATTTATTATTATTTACTCACTCACCTCCCCATTACTCGATTTTAATTTATTTAAACTAAAGTAATGGAGAACAAAGAAAAAAATCTCGGGTCTTTTGTGAACCCTATTAGAGTTTCAGCGGAAATTGGGGGGAGAGAATTGACTCTTGAAACTGGAAGACTGGCTAACCAAGCCAATGGGTCTGTGCTGGTCACTTATGGAGATTCTGTCTTTTTAGGAACGGCAGTCATGAGCCAAGAAGCAAGAGAGGGATTGGATTTTTTTCCTCTAACGGTTGACTATGAAGAAAACCACTATGCTGCCGGAAAAGTTCGTGGAAGCCGTTTTATGAAGAGAAAGGGCAAGCCTTCTGATGATTCCGTTCTCACGGGAAGAGTGCTTGACCGCAGCATTAGACCGCTTTTTCCTGATGGAATGCGTAACGAAGTTCAAATCATAATCACTGCCCTCAGTTTTGACAAGGAGAGTGATCCTGATTTCTTAGCACTAGTCGCTGGAAGTGCTGCCCTGGCAATCTCAGATATTCCCTTTGAAACCACTCTGGGAGCAGTTAAAATCGGTCTTATTGATGAAAAACTTGTAATCAATCCAAAACTCACTGAAAATGGAAATAACAAGCTAAACCTGACTGTAGCGACCACCAAAGAAGGAAAGATTGCCATGATAGAGGCGGGCGCTAAAGAAGTCCCTGAAGAAAAAGTAAAAGAAGCCATCAAACTTGCCCAGGAGGAATCCAAAAAAGTAATCGCCCTTGTGGAAGAATTTCAAGCCAAAGCTGGAAAAGAAAAGAGGGAAGTGCCTCTGCACACGATTGATCCTGAAATTTTAGAATTAGTTAAAAAAGTTCTGGGGGAAAAAATCAAAGAAATCGTTGGGACATTCAACGATAAAAAATGGTTTGATACTGAAACATTGACACTCAAAAAAGAGAACATTGAAAATTTGATGGTCGAGTACAACTCTACCCACACTGAAAAGCCGGAAGGCAACACTTCAATCTTTAGTGAAGCCATTGATAAAATTTTCAAGGAAGAAGTAAGGAATCTTTTTAACAAAGAAGGAAAGAGGGTTGATAAAAGAGCGATTGAAGAGATTAGACCCCTTCAAATTGAAGTGGGGGTTCTTCCACGCACTCATGGATCATCTATTTTTGCTCGCGGATGGACCCAAGGGTTAACCCTCACAACACTGGGGGCTCCCGGAGATTCGCTCATTCTCGATGGAATGATTGACGAAGTCGACACTAAAAAAAGTTACATCCACTACTACAGCTTCCCTCCTTTTTCAGTCGGAGAATGCCGTCCACTTCGAGGTCCAGGAAGAAGAGAAGTAGGTCACGGAGCCCTCGGAGAAAAAGCCCTTGAACCAGTAATGCCGGAAAAAGAAATATTTCCTTACACCATAATGATGCAGACTGAAATTATGTCTAGCGACGGATCGACTTCTATGGCGAGCGTCTGTGGAAGCACTCTAGCTTTAATGGACGCCGGAGTTCCAATTAAAAGACCAGTAACTGGGATTGCTATGGGGCTTATGTACGATAAAGAAACTGAGAAATACACCGTCCTCACCGACCTCTGTGCTACGGAAGATTTTTCCGGTTTCATGGACTTTAAGATTGCCGGCACAAAAGAAGGAGTCACCGCCATCCAAATGGATATCAAACTTAAAGGTATACCTTATGAAGTGATCGAGGAAGCTTTTGAAAAATCTTCAAAAGCAAGAACGAAGATTCAAGAAGAAATGTTGAAAGTAATCCCCAAAAACCGAGAAAATCTTTCTCCTTACGCTCCACGGGTTGCCACTATTCAAATTCCGGTAGACAAAATTCGAGATGTTATTGGACCGGGAGGAAAAGTAATTAATGAAATCATTGATGAAACAGGTGCTTCCATCGATATTGAACAAACCGGAATTGTCAGCGTTGCTTCGGCCAACGAAACTGGACTTAATCGAGCCATTGAGATTATCAAAAGCATCACCAAGGAAGTTGAGGCTGGCGAAATTTACACTGGGAAAGTTGTTAAAATCATGGATTTCGGAGCTTTTATTTCACTCACTCCCAATAAAGACGGAATGGTTCATATTTCCCAAATTACTGACAAGGAAAGAGTGGAGGATATTCGCAAATACTTAAATGAAGGAGACGAAGTGAGAGTTAAAGTTAAAGAAATCGACAAGATGGGAAGAGTAAATTTAACGATGATATTTTAAGAAAAGCCTTGAAAGTTATAAAACTTAAAAAACACGGGAATAACCTTTTTTTCAAAGACTTTTTAACTCGCATAAGCCTTTTTCCAAGCCTGAAATTCACTTTTATCTAATTTGTTCTTTAATTCATTTTTAATTAAACTGATATCGATTCTTATTTCCGTAATGTCTTCGGTATTTTTTTCTACCATTTCCCTGACATCTTCAATCTTATCACCATTAGCTTTTACCATCTCGGCTAATAACTCCACATCGGATTGAAATTTTTCGTACAAAGTTCCCGTATGAGTTTTGAACAGTTCTTCTTGGTTCTTAAATCGATTGTCCATTTTTTGTTCAAACCGATTATCTTGAACTTCGAACCGTTCGTCTAACTCCTTTGTTAACCGATTATCTTGAGTTTCGAACCGTTCGTCTAGTTCTTTTTTCAAATAGTTATCCTGGGTTTTAAACCGTTCGTCTAGTTCTTTTGCTAACCGATTATCTTGAACTTCAAACCGTTCGTCTAACTCCTTTGTTAACCGATTATCTTGAACTTCAAACCGTTCGTCTAACTCCTTTGTTAACCGATTATCTTGAACTTCAAACCGTTCGTCTAACTCCTTTGTTAACCGATTATCTTGAGTTTCGAACCGTTCGTCTAACTCCTTTGTCAAATGATTATCCTGAACTTCAAATATAAGATTCATTTCATTTCTTAGCTCTTCTCCTTGAACCTTCATTTCTTTCCTCAATTCTTCTCCCTGAGCTTTTATTTCGCCTCTTAAATCTTCGCTTTGAGCCTTGAACATACCTTCTAAATCTTTTTTGGTGATTTCCATAAACTTTAAATTAAAATTTATGTCGTAAGTTTAATATAACTAAGATAAAAAAATTATAAAAAAAAGATAAAACGAAAATCAAATTGCAGGGGCAAATAGATTATTCGCCCCACAGTTATATTAACGACCAAAAAATTCGCAAGATTACAATTTTCCGTTTACACTCGAAGATGTATTGGTTTGAAAAAAATAATCGACCTCCTATGTCAAGAACAAAGATTGTCTTTTCCGCGGACGATTTCGGAAAAAACAAAAAATCTAACGATAACATTGCCAAGCTTGTCCGACTAAACAAAATTGATCGTGTAGCTGTAATGGTAGACAGAAAAATTTCAGATAACGAAACGCACGAACTACTTGATTCAAAGGTTAAACTCGATATTCACCTTGAACTTCCCAAAAGCAAAAGAGAAGATGAATTTAGTATTCTCAAGCGTTCTTTTATGTTTGCTTTAAACTTTTTTTCCAGAGCAAATAACATTACGAAAGTGAAAAAAGACTGGGAAAGGCAAATAAAAAAGTTCGAAGAAATCTTCGGACAACTTCCTGACGGATTAAATTCTCACGAATATGTCCACTTTTTTCCACCTTATTTTAAAATCGCCCTTGAACTTTCTGATAAGTTTAATATCCCCCACGTACGCTTTAGCCGAGAAAAAGTACTTTACGAAAAAGGGAATATAATCCCTTTAATTCTATCTTTTTTACAAAAAATCAATAAAAGAAAATATTTAACCTATTTAACAAAAAAGCAAAAAAAGGAATCCAATTCTTCTGATTATATGATCAGCCTTGGATGGATGAAAAACCCCAGCAAATTCACAGAAAGCTTGCCAGAAGGAGAAACAGAAATAGTTTGTCATCTGGAAAATGACAACGAAATGGAATGGATAATGAACAATTAAAAGTTAAAAGTGCAAAATTCAAAATTAAAGTGTGAGCTTCGCACACATTCAATTGCCTGTCGCCTGAGGCGACTCCTTAACTTTTAACTTTGCACTTTTAACTTTCAACTGCCATCAGGCCCGCCCCCATTGCTCCTCCGAACCTCCCCAGTTTGCTAAAAATGATTTTCGTTTTTTTCGCCTTTTTCGAAACAACAAAAGTTTGGATCGCTCTTCTCATTTCCAAATCAAAGAATTTTCTTGCCGTAGATATGCCTCCGCTTATAAACACAACTTCCGGATCAAGAATATTGATAACTCCGGCAACCCCCACACCCAGGTTATAGCCTAACTCAGAAAATACCTTTTGTACTTTTCCATTTCCCTTTTCTGCCTCTGTTATCGCAGTACTAACATCTATACCCAGTTTTTTGACAATATACTTGCCGGAACAAATATCCTCCAGCGTTTCTTTTCTTTCTAAATTAAAAATCATCTGCCCGAATTCTCCGGCTGAGCCATGAAATCCACGTACAATTTTTCCATCAATCGAAAAAGCTCCTCCCAAACCAGTTCCAATAGCTAAATAAAAAACATTTTGGTATTTTTTAGAAACTCCAAACTCCCTTTCAGCCAGTAAAAAACAATGAATATCGTGCTCAATTTTAATAGAGGAGATTTGAAGCTCTTTCTTTAGAATTTTTAAAATCGACTTGTTGGCAAGATAAGGAATATTGGGACAGGCAATAATTTTTTCTCTTTTTTTGTCAATCGGACCAGGAAAAGAAAATCCAGCTCCTTCAGCCTTTTTTTTAAGTTCTTTTTCAAGGGCATTTTTCATTTCCTTAGCCACTTTTAGAAATCCTTGAAAACTCTTGGGCAATACTTCTATTTTGGAAGCAATAATCTTTTTATTCTCCGCGGCAACTGCTTTAATGCTGGAACCGCCGATATCAAAACCGAGGGCGAACATAGGTTTAAATTATTCTAATTATACTAATTGACCTAATTAACCTAAAAAATCCAAATTAACCTAATTATCAAAAAATATTGTTATCACCTATCTTTTTTGGTACTTAGTATTTGGTTCTTTTTTAGATTAATTAGTATAATTAGAATAATGCGGCAACTGCTTTAATGCTGGA
>JAJXZR010000045.1 GCA_021779915.1 bacterium | reverse complement strand
ATCCTTGGAGAAAACCATTCCTCTTTAAAAGAGAAGTAAAAGCATCAGCCTCTTTAAATATTTAATTAACCCTGCTAGGACATTTTAACTTTTACGCAAGGTAGGACATTTTAACTTTTCTTTGACATGACATTTTAACTTTTCTTTGACATTGGCGATTGATTATTTTAAGAAAGAATAAATATCTGTTATAATCAACCAAAATATTTCGATAATTTTTTGTTGTTTAAATTCAGATTGAATGTCGATTTTATCAAATAGACTAAAAAACAAAAATAAAATGTCCAAAACAATTTTTTCTGTTGTGTTCATCAGCGTGGCTTTGACGTTGGTTTTTTGGAGTGCCAGCAAGGCTTTAGTTGTCAACGATAATGGTGCTAGTAGCACTGATATGAAACAGTATCAGGCTGTGATTCAATCTAATTCTCAAATAGCTGAAGCTGGGCTCTCTACTGGGCTTGTGGCTCTTTCGAAGAAGGTTGACTTTACTAGTTTCTTGGGAAAAACTGTCAAAATCCCTATTCCCCGACAGAATCCTTCTGACTTCCCTGGAGAAGACTCCGATTATCTCTACATCACTCCCCCACAACCATATCTAGATAAAAAAACTGGAAAAATCGTTTGGGATCCTATTCGAACCATTTTTTTGACCAGTGGTAAAGGGATTAGTGACGAAAAGGTTGTCTATGTCAAAGATCAAATTGAAAAACAAATTAGTTTTGTTTTTGCCGGGAAAAAGGCGCTTTTTGATGATTTGGCAGTTATTTTGAGGAATCAAATGATTCAGAAAATGGGCAAAAAAATAGGCTTTAAAAATCCAAACGATTCAAGAAATTCTGTTGGTTTTCTTATTAGTGAAGCGAGAGCGGATACTGCGAACGTTAATTTAAATTTAAATCTAAATCTAAACGACAACGTAGCTTCGGACCTGGGAACAATTTTGGGTACCGATCAAATGTCCCAGCTTAATCAAATGCTCGATACCAACGATCCCAACGTCAAACAGATGTTTATGCTTCTCCTTCTCAATTTTATTATGAATCAGGGGACGGCTCAAGCGAGCACCCTGGACAAAACGACTTGTCTTAATAATGGAGGAGAGTGGTTAAATAGCACCTGCCTGATGCCAACGACAGGCAATTGTCAAGATGGAGAGATCGATTTTGGCGCGAATAATATTGGGGACGGGGAATGCCACGCAATTTCAGATTTGAAGTCTAGTTGTACTAATAGTGGTGGAACTTGGAGCAAAAAAACAGTTACTGATCCCAACGACAACTCTTCCGACAGCACTTCTCTTTTCTGTAAAACTCAAGATACTATGACATTTAAAGTTGACTTGACCAGCTCAGATAATAGTAACAGTTCTCAAACTAAGTATACTTGCGTTTGTCCGGACGGATATTGTGGTGATGCTACGGGGAAATGTATTTCAGAAGATGAAGCGGCGGGAGACTCTGACAAAGACGGAGTGGCCAACGGCAAAGATAAATGCCCTAAAACTGCTTCAGGCGAATCGGTTAATATGAACGAGGCAAGTGGAGATTATGGTTGTTCGTGCACAGATCTTAAGCAAAGAGGAAGGGTCCAAGCAGTAGCCTGTCCAGCCAGTCAGTGTGTCGGACAAATGTGGAGTCAATACCCTCCTCAAGCCACGGCCGACCAGCTTTGCCAAGACGGGTTTATCCAAGACCCAAGCGCCTTCTGCATCCCCACCCAAACCATGACTCAGCAATGTATTGATCAAGATAAACAAAATCAGCAAGCTCAACAACAGCAAGACCAACAAAATCAGCAAATGATGCAAATGGCAATGCAAGCCCTACAAAGCTTAATGAAAGGTGGAGGGGGCGGAGGATCGTCAGGCGGTGGAGGCGGTGGATCGTCAGGCGGTGGAGGTGGTGGTGGAGGCCAACAACCTGGAAGTCCAGGTAGTCCTTCAAGTCCGAGCAAACCGAGTAGTCCGTCAACTACACCCGAGGCTCCAGCTAAACCTTCTTCTACTCCAGGGGCTCAAGTTGGTCCGGAAGATGTGTATCCTACAAAACCAGAAGAGTTATCAGGGGACGGAACTGTCCCAAAACCAGCTCCTGAAAGTCCTACCCCCCCCACAGCTGAAACTCCTAGTGGAGGTGCCCAACAACCCGGAGCTCCTAGTAGTGGACCGCAAGTTGAACAAGTTGGTCCTAATAGCTCCCCTGGTCAACCGCCAGCTACTGATAAAGGTATGGATTTATTTCCAGACGAATCTCCAACTGTACCCAGTGTAACTGATGTAAATGGTAATCTTTATTCACCTGGTGGCGAAATGGAAGTTCCTACTCCTCCAACTGGTTATTCTACTAATAATTCAGTTAACCCCAGTTTGTGGACATCTACTGAACAACCCAATGTGATTCCTGGAGAACCACAAGTGGGACCAGAATTACCAGGGAGTCAAGCAGAAGGCGTAGATTCTTTATTAAACAGTAGTTGGGAAAATAGTATTAATATAACTGGTGCCGAACAAAAACCTGGAGTTGAAAATCAAACCGATGAACAGACAAAAAAGCAACAAGGTGAAACACAGCCTACTGGACCCCAACCTTAATTTATTTATCTAAATGAGGAATAATTTTAAAAGAGGTAAAAATTACAGATTTTTTCTTCTATTTTCTTCCCTAATTTTAATTGGGTTGGTACTTTTTGGTTTTAGTAAAATTAAAATCTCTTTGGCATTATATGAAAATTATTCCAGCTGGACGTCAAATTTAAAAAAACAACTGTCTGATTTAATAGCTAACCCTTCGCAAATAAAAGATAGCAATTTTAGAGGATTAGTTGAGAATGATGCCCAATATGCCGTTTACGCCAAAAAAGCGGCTGATCAGGCTACTAATCAAAACAAAGACATATTGGATTCTAACATTGCGAAAACCCAACAATTAGCTCAATCAGAAAACGGAACCCCGAAACAAGCTTATTATATTGAACCAAACCAATTCCGCAAAATTTGCGACCAAAACACTTACGTGCTCTATTCTCGAATAGGGGGATCAAGTAATAGAGACATGAGAAACCCCAAAAACGCTGGCGGACCGGCCGAGGGAGAGGAATCTTTTTGGAAAGTTCCTACTTGTAGTCAATTGGCGCAATGTGATTGCTGTATTAATACTTGCGATGATACTGTTTTAAAGAAAGTTGGAAAAGTTTGGGTAACGGTTTGCCTTCCTAATGTCGGTTTTGGACCGATGGGTTGCAGCCCGATGTGCAAAGCTCCTATAGCTCGAGGAGCTTGTAGTGCCTATTCTTCCCCATCGCACGAAGCGGCTTATGATCGTGATTGCATGGGACGACCTACGGGTTGTGAAGGAGGTGGAGGAGGATGCAAGATTATTATCAGAGATCCCAATAATTCCCAATTTGAATTCATCAAAGACGGTGTCTGGGTGAAGTCTCATCAGGGGGACAATGTGGTTCCGGAAGGAACAACTGTAAAAAAACTCAATCAAATCAACGCCCTTCCGCCTGGTTGGATTGGTCAATTGGATCCGGCTCCGGGGAAATGTTGTAAGTGTTTGCAGGGGCAGTAGGGTGGATTTAGGATTCAGGATTTGCAAACAAATACCCATTTCAAGGAGTTATAATCCTTGAAATTGACTGATTTCGAGGATATAAAAAGTTAAAATTTTTCTCGATGTAAACAAAAAACCCCGACGAATCGGGGTTTTTTGGTAGGGTCTAACTTAATGTAGATTCCCAGGCTTATCATCTAATGTGAATGGTAGAATATTTTTTCAATGGAACCAGATGATTTGATCTCTCTTACAAAGAAACTTTTTTACTTAAAAAATCAAGAATATGTAGGTGCTCAATTCCTTCGTATTTCCCGCCGATGGTTTCATCCATAGAAACAACTATTTTTCTATAATTATCCTTGATTGAGAGTAGGTTTCCGAACGCTCTTTTTTTAGTGCTTTGGTTCGAAATTAAGTAAGCAACCTGAAGATAGACCTTTTCTCCAGATTTTTCGGCTACGAAATCAACCTCTTTTTTACCCAACTGCCCGACGGTTATTTTATATCCGGAATTTTTTAGATGCATAAAAACAAGATTTTCTAAAATTTTGTTGATATCGGGTTGCTTATATGGAACGATAGAGCTTCTAATTCCCAAATCTTGAAAGTAATATTTATCATTTATTTCAAAAATTTTCTTTCCTTGAACTTCCGATCTTTGGGTTTTGAAAACGAGAAATGCGGATGATAAAAAAGATAAGTAGTCAAGAATTATGTTAGGAGAAACGTTAGTTTTTTGAGATTTTAAAAAATCACTGATTTTTTTTGCTGAGAAAAGATTGCCAATATTATCAGCCAGATATTCTACTAAACGCTCCAAAAAAGCAACGTTTCTAATTTTATACCGGCCGACTATGTCATTTAGAAGAATCGTATTGTAAACGCCTTTCAAATAACCATAGACGGTGTCGTCGTTTAGTTTCAGATTAACTAAATAAGGCAACCCCCCGTAGCGAATATACTTAATTAAGGTGTCCTTATTGTTTTCTAATTTATGAAATGTCATAAATTCCGGATAGGAAAGTCCAAAAACTTCTATTTCAACAAACCTTCCTGATAGGAATGTAGACAATTCACCAGAAAGAAGATTGGCATTGCTACCAGTGCAATAAATATCATACCCACCCGAAGCACTCAGATGTCGCAAAGTTTTTTCAAAATTGGTAATATCTTGTATTTCATCGATAAACAAATACTGTTTTTTTCTACTCTTCTTTTCTTTCTGAATAAAATTTAATAAATCACGATAATCTTTAATGGAATCAAAATCGAAAAGCTCCTTGTTGATGTAAATAATATCTGATTTTTTCACTCCCTTTTCAACAAGCCCATCCATTAATTGATAGAGCAAATAACTTTTGCCCACCCTTCTTTGACCGACGATAACCTTAATAATATCTTTGTTTATGTAGGAATCTAAAGCAGAAAGATAACTAGGGCGTTTTATATAAGTTTTAATCATAATTAAAACTTTTAAAATTTATCATTATGTTTTAATTATACATAAAACTAAAGAATAAACAAAAATTCGAACCAGCCATCCATAAATTGCTTACTCTCCCGAAGAACCTGCATCTGGATTATTAAACACACTGTCCCCCGGATTAACGACTACACCCATGCCTTCGCCGATGCTTGAGTCGGTGGGGACTGAGGTGTCGAGGCTGTTAGCTGTGGCGGTGAGGGTTTCGTTGGTGAAAGAATCGGTGGCTTTGAGGGTGGTGGGACCGATGATTTCCATGGGTTTTCCGACATCGGTGGCAGAGGGAGTGACTCCGACTTGGAAAACAAGGTTGACAGCGGGGTTTTCTCCTCCTGAACCGGCGGGAACGCGTTCTAGGTTCCAGAGAACTTGTCTGTTTCTTTCTTGAAAAGTCACACCTTTCCTTTGCGGGAAAATCTTGTCCATCCACTCGACTCCGAAAGGTAAATCGGTTTTGACTTCTACACAGGCGTTGGGCGTGTCTCCAATAGTTCCATTGATGTCGCAGGGCAGGACAGAACTGACCTCCACCCCACTCAAATCATTAAATGCGTTAGTCAAAGTCCAGTGAATGGTGTAAGTGGTTCTTTTGCCGACTTCTGGAGGGATGGGACCACTGTTGGGGATGGTGCCGTCGCTATAATAGGCGACGCTTTTCAAACTTACTTCACTGCTTAGTTTCAATTCCAGACTGTTGCCGATGATGACTTTATTTCCTCCAATATCAGCAGGCATTTGCGGACTGTCGGCGGTGATAGTGATTCTTCCGGTAAAGTTGGATTTTTGAGTTTGAGAAAAAGGAATAAAATTGGCGATTTTGATTCGGTAAGTCAGTTCTCCCGAGTCTCCTGGGTTGAGGTTATCGAGTCCCGGAGTTTTTCCTCCTTGCCAGACTATTTCTTTGTTATTGGGATCAAACCACCCCCCATTGTCAGGATTAATGCCTTTGTAGTCAAAAATCACCCCATCTAATTTGGCTTTTATCACAACTTGACCAATCGGTCTTTCTGATTTGTTGGTGTAATTAACGGTAAAAAAGAGATCGTCTCCTTTATGGACAACAGTTTTTCCGTCTTTAGACTCTTGTTTGATAACAATTGGAGGTTCGGTAACGGAGGTAATTCCCTCTTTACGGTCGTATTCTTGAAAATCTCCTTGGTCGTCTTTTCCTAGTTGGGCAAGAATTACTTTTTGATCACCGGCAACGCCGTTTAAATTACCATCGATTTCCAGAGCCTTTTCTTCCCCGCTTAGAATTGTGGGAATGCTCCAAATATCGTTTTTGGTACCGGTAAGAGGCAAGGTGCTGTTCACAAAAGAAAACCCGTCGGGATAAGTAAGTTTTACTTTGATATTTTGAAAAGGGTTAGAGCCGTTATTTTTGATATAAAGCTTGTAAACAACGGCATATCCACTAGCGACGCTTCGGGTGGCGTTCAAAGATAAACCAATAGGAATCCCACTCACCTCTGTGCTTGCTGTCGCTTCATTTTGAAAAGTGGAGTTGAAATTGCTTGGAGTGTAGCTTAAAGTTCCTTTTAGCGAGATAGAACCTTCTTCTCGAGAAACAAACTTGCCTTTAATTGTGATATTTCCTGTCTTTTGAGCGGTAATACTTCCCAAATTCCATTCAGCGGAAAACTTTCCCACACTGTCAGCTTGAGGATCGGTGCTGGTTATGCGAAAATTGAGGGGAGTTTCAATCGTTAGATGGCCACTTTTTAGATCTACTGGATTGTTGTTGGCGTAGGAAATATTGATTGAAACCTCGTCATTAAGGTTGACTGCTGGAGGAACTTCGATGTTGAGTTTAACCTGCTGTTGGTAGAAATCTTTGTGCAAAACTTTGTAGAGTAAATATCCTCCCCCTCCAAACAGCAACAAGCCTCCAATCACGGACAAAGCCAAAAGCATAAAAGTCTTTTGTCTCTTTGTAGTACCCGTTTCAATGACCAAATCTTTCTTTTCTCCAATATCAGTGGTTGGGCTGTTTTCGCCCCCTACTTTTGTCCTTGGATCGAAAGTGTCTGTTTGAGGCTTTCTACTAGATATATCGCTTTGTTTGGAATAAAGTTTGTCTCTTAAATTATTAAGTAGCATGGTTTTGTATTTGTATTAATATTAAAGTGGCATATTTGAATAAATTATATAGTAGTTCATCAAGTTCATCAAGTTCATCAAGTTTGTCAAAAAATGTGTCATCTTTTTATAACTTTATAAACTTTATAAACTAATGTTGACACTTAGGAAATAAACTAGTAAACAGGATTAGTACAGGGAAAAGCGGTAATTCGGGAGAATTATTCAATCTAACCACGGATCGAGTTGCATTCTTGGGGTTGTTGGTTTATATTATAGTTTGCAAGGGGCGGCGTAGCTCAGTTGGTTAGAGCGTGGGACTCATAAGCCCAAGGTCGGAGGTCCGATTCCTCCCGCCGCTACGAGAGTAGTTAAAAGTTGAAAGTTAAAAGTGCAAAGTCAAGGTGTCGCCAAAGGCGACCTTCGATCAATTATCGCCTTTGGCGACTCCAAAACTTTTAACTTTAAACTTTTAACTTTAAACTGTTGTGTTTATGTCCAAGAGTAACAAAGAAAGTCGTGTGGCGACTGAAAGAGAAAAAAAGAATTTTGAATTGACTTTTCTCGTGAGTCTTCGAGACAGTGAGAAAATTAATTCAATTTGTAAGGAAATCGAGGGCTTTCTCAGCTCACGCGGAGGAGAAATTTTGGAAGTGGAGAAGGAGGACAATGAAGAATTCAAAGGTGGAAAAGGAAAGATTTGGGTGGAGAAAAGAAAAATGGCGTATTCGATTAAAAAAGAAAGAGCTTGCTATTTTATTACCCTTTGGTTGAACCTCAACACTGCAAATCTTGAAGACTTTAAGCGATTTCTAAAGCTTCAGAACAAGATTATGCGGTTCATGCTGGTGTCACAGGAGAATATTTTCGCCATGGTTCCTTCCAGAAATGCACTTTTGATTGAGAACATTGATGATTTACCAAAAAAAGAAACAGGAGGTTTTGCAAGAAGAGAAGAAAAGAAATTTACTCCTTTTGTAAAAAAGACTGAGATTGAACGAGTAGAGCCAATAAAAGAAGAGGCTGTAAAAGAAGTTGTGGCAAGCGAAACAGAAGATGCTAAAATAGAGGAAGTTGAAATGGTCTCGGAGCCAGTGGTTGAAGCGGTTGAAGAGGAAATATCTCTTTCTTCCCCAGAAGTTGAAGAGGAGGGAGAGAAGGAAGCTGTGGTAGAAGAAGAATCTGTTAACAAAGAAACTGAATCAGAAGAAATGACAGTGCCGGAAGTTTCTTTGGAAGCTGAAAGTGTGATAGAAGAGAAACTGGCTGAAGAGCCATCAGAAGAGGAAGTTTCTAAGGAACTTGAAAAGATGGCCTCGACCGAAGAAACCAGCCAGGTGGAAGAAGAAAAAGTCTCCTCTGACGAGTCTATGGCGGTCGAAGAACCAGCCTTCGCCAAGGCTACGGCGGTCGAGGGAAAAAAGGATGAAGAAGGGAAGGAAAAACCTTCGAAGCAACAGAAAAAAATTACCCTAGAAGAACTTGACAGTCGATTGGACGATATTTTAAATGAAGATATTCTCTAACTAAGGGAGAGGTTTATAATTGCTAAACATAATTTAAAAAAATGGCAATGTATCTCAACAAGGCTTTTGTGATCGGGAGATTGACCCGCGATCCAGAAAGCCGAACCACACCTAGCGGACAAAGAGTAACCTCCATCAGCGTGGCAACCAATCGAACATTTAAGGGGAAAGACGGTTCAAAACAGGAGCAAGTAGAATTTCACAATATAGTTCTTTGGGGAAGATTAGCGGAAATAACTTCCCAGTATCTTACCAAGGGGCAAGAAGTAATGATTGAAGGCAGAATTCAGACAAGATCGTGGGATGCTCAGGATGGTTCTAAGAAATATCGAACTGAAATAATCGCCGAAAGCATGCAAATGGGAAGCCGACCAGGTGGAAAACCAGCAGACTTCACCGGAAATCAAGACCAATCAGGTTTTGGGTCACAACCTAAAGAAAACATTCCCCCAGTCGAAACGAACGAGGACGTGGAAGAGATAAAGATTGAAGATATACCATTCTAGGAGTTCAAAGTGAAAAGCAAAAAGTTAAAAGTAATCTAAAAAATATTTTTTAGGGCTACTTTCTAAACTTTCTAAACTTTCT
Source organism: bacterium (assembly GCA_021779915.1). Classification (GTDB taxonomy): domain Bacteria; phylum Patescibacteriota; class Minisyncoccia; order CAIUEV01; family CAIUEV01; genus JAJXZR01. The sequence goes on along the minus strand of JAJXZR010000045.1, from coordinate 959 downwards.
AACTTTCTAAACTAATTTATTTTATGCCTAAAAAGATTCAAAAACCGGTTGAGGAAGCGAAAAAATGTTATCTTTGTGAGAAAAATTTAGATAAATTGGACTACAAAGACTCATTCACTTTGCGACGCTTTGCTACTTTGCAAGGAAAAATCCGACCTCCCAAAAAAACCGGAACCTGCTCGCGCCACCAAAGAGTGGTCGCCAAAGCCATCAAAATGGCTCGCACTATGGGAATTATGCCGGTAAAAAGAGACTAGTTGATGTTGCTTTTTGCGTATTCTTTACCAAAAAAGAATCTACTTAAAAAATGCAGATAACAACCTGAATTCTTAAATATAAAAACTTATCAAATGGGGCATCCAGCCGAAAGTTTCAATTATTTGGATTTTCCTAATGAAAGTGCGGACGAAGACAAACTCGGCATTGAAAGGTTAGATTATGACAAGTTTCAACAGCTAGTTAAAAAAACAAAATATTCCTTAATAGAAGACAGTCTGAAGTCTCCCGAAAAAAGAAGAATGGTCTCCAGAGTGATTGGAACCAATATGTCTTTAACACATCAAAACGATAAAAACTTAGTAGAAAAAATTGTTTCTAACGATGTGTTTTTGGAGAAATTGCTAGGAGATGAAATTGAAGACAAAATTGAAGAAGCTTATGACCAGATATATGAATCTTATGATCGAGGAGATCACCCAATTATAACCATGGATACTGACAAGATCAGCCACAACAAAGAAGGGATTAAAGCAGATAACATTCAAGGAACTTATGATGGGCAAAGTAAAATAGTGGGCACTATAGGAATCAAGCCTTTCAAAGCTGATCAGAGGGTGGTTTGTGAGGTAAACGTCAAACCAAGCGAGCTTGTTCCCAGGCTTACCGGCAAAGATATGAATTATAACGGAGTAGTGTTTTTCCCAAACTATATCCCCCCAGAAAAAATAATGGTCCTTTCC
>JAJXZR010000033.1 GCA_021779915.1 bacterium | reverse complement strand
GATTACTAGCGATTCCGACTTCATGAAGGCGAATTTCAGCCTTCAATCCGAACTATGACTACTTTTTGCGGGATTAGCTCCCTCTTGCGAGTTGGCAACCCTTTGTAGTAGCCATTGTAGCGCCTGTGTAGCCCAAGACATAAGGGCCATGCTGATTTGACGTCATCCCCGCCTTCCTCCCCGTTGCCGGAGCAGTCCCGTGTGAAAAATACAACACACGGCGAGGGTTGCGCTCGTTACCCGACTTAACGGAACACTTCACAGCACGAGCTGACGACAACCATGCAGCACCTGTCATCCTGTCCGATTGCTCGGAAAGACCTGTTTCCAGGTTTGTCAGGAGATGTCAAGTCTTGGTGAGGTTCCACGCTTATTGTCGAATTAAACCAGACGCTCCACCGCTTGTGCGGATCCCCGTCTATTCCTTTGAGTTTTAGCCTTGCGGCCGTACTTCCCAGGCGGAGTGCTTAACGCGTTAGCTGCGACACTGGAAGGGTCGAATCTTCCAATATCTAGCACTCATCGTTTACAGCTAGGACTACTGGGGTATCTAATCCCATTCGCTACCCTAGCTTTCGTCCCTCAGGGTCAGCAACGCCCCAGTCAAATGCCTTCGCCTTTGGTGTTCCCCACGATATCAACGGATTTCACCCCTACACCGTGAGTTCCAATGACCTCTGACGTGCTCTAGTAAAACAGTTCTAAATGCAGTCTAATGAGTTGAGCTCATAGATTTAACGTTTAGCTTATTTTGCCCCCTACGGACCCTCTACGCCCAATAAATCCGGATAACGCTCGAGGTCTCTGTATTACCGCGGCTGCTGGCACAGAGTTAGCAACCTCTTATTCCTAGAGTACTCTCATCCCGCTCCACTTCTAATTAAAAACTAACTAAACTAATCACATATCAAGCGAAGCGACTTCGTCTTAAAAACGTAAAAGTCTAACTATTTTAACTAAAAGTGGGGCGGGATTGCTCCTCTAGAAAAGCAGTTTACAACCCGAAGGCCTTCATCCTGCACGCGGCGTCGCTCCCTCAGACTTTCGTCCATTGGGGAAGATTCTCGGCTGCTGCCACCCGTAGGTGTCTGGCCCGTGTCTCAGTGCCAGTGTTGGGGAACATCCTCTCAGACCCCCTACCCGTCATAGCCTTGGTGGGCTTTTACCCCGCCAACAAGCTGATAGGCCGACGGCCGCTCTCAAGGTGAATAAATTCTTTCCCCCTAAACCGTTATGGTTCAGGGACACATCCGGAATTATCCCCGCTTTCGCGAGGTTATGCCGAGCCTTGAGGTACGTTCCGACGTCTTACTAACCCGTTTGCCATGGCGCCCTAATTTCAGGTAAAATCTTGCTTTTTAGAAAATTCGAGAGCGAAAGCGACTTTCGTCTTTATGTTTTCCAAATCAGCTTAATTGTACACAAAATTAGAGCGCCATTCGACTTGCATGCCTTATCCACGCCGCCAGCGTTCATCCTGAGCCAGGATCAAACTCTCATAATGAAAATTAATCCTCGCGACAAAATCGCTGGATAAAATATGGATTTATACTAAATGGATTTAAAGGGCAATCATAAAAAATCAAAAACTTGTCCTTTCAAATTTTTAAGGAACCAAGAAATATTTATACCGGTTCGGTAGCTTTTTCTCACGTAAAGATAACCTACCACACCTCTCTTTTTTTGGCAAATTAAAGTTAGTAATTTACTTCGCGTTTGTCAAATAAGCTACATGACATACTCATCGTTCAGTGCATCATCCACAGCTCGCCGTGTCATCCCGGGCTTGATCCGGGATCCAGGTTAGACTCACTAATTATTCTAATTACTCTAATTAATCTAATTATTCTAAACAAAACCCCCAAGAACTAATTTATAAAATTTATTTTTATTGTTTGGTATTTGGTGCTTTTTTAGGTCAATTAGTATAACTAGGTTAATTAGAATAATTTTCTATCCTCCTGGATCCCCGGTCGACACGCCGGGGATGACACGTGCCAGTTTAAATTTTTATCTCCCTCAATCTCTCCACTCTCTCCTTAACCGGTGGATGAGTAGAGAATAATCTCTGCATTATTCCAAGAGCTTCTTGCCCTCGAAAGGGTGAAGCAATGTACAAATTAGAGAAGGCAGGATTAGTCGCAAGCGCAGGCACGCGCTTAGAGATTGAATCAATTTTAAGAAGAGCACTGGATAAACCCTCTGAATTACCAGCTAATTTCACTCCTGATTCATCCGCTTTAAATTCCCTTTGCCGGGAAATTGCCATTTGAATAATAACCGCTGCAATTGGTGCGATAATAATCATAGCAAGCGTTTCAAGACCGTTTCTATTCCGATCATCGCCTCCAAAAATAAAGGACCATCTAGCTATACTAATAACTCCGGTAATCAAGGAGGCTATTACTGAAGCTACAGTAGCCAAAAGAACATCTCGGTTTCGAATGTGCGATAATTCGTGAGCCAAAACCCCTTTTAGTTGCTCCTTATCTAGCGTTTCAAGAAGTCCATAAGTCACCAGCACCGATGAATTCTCCGGATTTCTGCCAGTCGCAAAAGCGTTCGGTTGCATATCGCCACTAAAAAACAACTTGGGAACCGGTATTTTAGCTTTTCGAGCTAGATTCTCCACGACGCTTCTCACTTCAGGATACTTTTTCTCATCCAAGGGGGTCGCCCCAGCCGAATACAAAGCAATTTTATCGGAATAAAAATACACTCCGATATTCATTGCTATAGAGAAAAACATCATCCACCACATCATATTCTGCCCCCCAAAAACATTTCCCACAGTCATCAGTAGAAGACCAAGAAGACTGAATAAAATGATTGTTTTAATAGTTTCGTTCATTTTTTAAGATTAATTATTCTTTATTACATACGTATATTAGCACTATTAAATTTTGCTCCTCAATATTCGAAACAATAAAAAAGGAACGAATTTTATCGTTCCTTAAATTATCATCTCAAATAATCACCAAATTAAATGGTTGATTTTCCCGGTATCTTTTTATTGTACCAATGATATTGCTCACCGTTCTTTCCGTGTTTATCTCTTTTCGATATTGTATGGGTATTCTTTCGGGTACCAGCTTGAAAAGATCCTGTATCGTTTTTCCTTCACTGAGTTTTTTTTCCGAATAGTCAATTAGATCGTTCCAAATATTAAAGGGTACCCAACCTGATTCCCAAAGTCTTTCCAAACCTTTATGATAGGCCTCTTTAATCTTTGGCTTGGGCAAAACAGAATAATCGCAACATATCTTTTCAAAAACCTGTTCTCTGTTGAACCCATCTTTGATCTTCTGTACTACATCATACTTTATTTCCTTCAAAATAAGCTTTATCCGTTTTTTATCCGATGCAGTTTTACAACCATTTCTTTTGACGATTTCTTGAACTACGAATTTCCTGATCGATCTTTTTAAATCACCTTTATGCTCATCGCTATGTTCATCGCAAACCCAATCATACCTGCTCTTTTTGTTATTACAACGGAAAACTGGGCAGATTTCTGAACTGTCAGCGACCATTTCTTCAATAACTCGTCTTTCCACTACAATTATTCCCAAGTCATCCTTGGATCTTTCAGGAATATCGCATATAACCAGCACCTTTCCTTCCTTTTCAAGCTGTTTTATATTCAACAGTTGTTTCTTATGGCCCTTATAATCCAAAAGCCTGTAGTTATCCATTTGGACAATTATTCCCATTACAATCCCTCCGTCAATCCCCGTTATTAAGAAATCATTGAATTTTTTTGCTGGATCGTAATTTTGCCACTCCTTTTTTGCATATGCGATAAAGATAATTCCTTCCACTCAATTTCAAAAAACTGAGCGCTTCATCGATAAGCTCTCGGTTATCACCATACTCAGCACACAGATCCATGAATCCAGTCGCATCTTCCTGCCGAAAAATCTTCCCTTCATAGAAACAGGCAAAAGCTTCAAAAGATTCGATACATTCTTCGAAATATCTCAACTTCCAAACCATCTTTTTTTTGTTAAAGTTTCTTGATTTAGCGATTTGAATGGCTTTGAAAGCAAGATGTAACCCAAAAGACTCCCTGCTTTTGATATAAAGTTCCCAAATATCGCTAATAAGAAACTCTTTCTGATTGTAAGAATCTTGATTGATTCTTAATTTAAAATCACAGAGAATACTTTCGTAAAGATTCTGTTTTTGACTCTCCTTTTCTCGAGAAAGATCTTCGAATAGTTCTTTTCTGCTTTTAAAAAGAATTACCCGTGCTCCCATTTCTACTCCTTTCTATTGTTCAAATTGTTAACGTGCTTTTTAAGTTCCTAGAGTGTAGACAAAGGATTTAATTGTGGCAAGAGGAAACTAGTTTATCAAGTTAAAAAGTTTGTCAAGTGAAAAAGTAGAAAATTGTAATATCGCATCATCCCGGACTCCAAGCCGGGATACAGGTTAATCTTATTGAATTGTTCTAATTAACCTAATTAATCTAAACAAAATCCCAAAAACCAATTTCTAAAATTTTTTATTAATTGGTACTTGGTGTTTTTTTAGGTCAATTAGTATAATTAGGTTAATTAGATTAATTTTATAATAGTGATTGTATCTGGCTCATTACATCTTTATTTTTAGCAGGTTTTATTTCAATCGTTTTATCTTCTACAATACAGATTTTGCGGAGTCCGACTGCTTTTTCCAGTTCGATGCAAAAAGCTTGTTTGTTCTCTACATTATTTAGCTTGTCTTTATGAAACTTATACGGAGTGGCGATAATTAAAATTTCGCCTTCGATTTTAATGGGACTACAAACCTTGAGCAGGGAAGACAAAGCTGGTTTTACTTTTCTAATACTCTGGATAATTTTGTTCCAATTTTGCAAAACATCGTTAAAATCACCTATTTTATCCGCATTTTTTTTAACCGCCGTAGCTAGACCCCCGCTTTGCGCCACCGCTGAAGCTAGAGGCGACACGCGGTCGTGAGAATAAACTCCAGCTAATTCTTCAACCTCAACCACCGTAGCCTTGGCAAAGGAGGTCTCTTTCTCCTCTTTTTGATCTTTCTTTTTCTTTTTAGCTTCTATCTTTTCGGTTTTGATAGGTTTTATCATTTCAGCAATTTCATTGCTTTTGACTGATTCTTCCTTGGTCTTTTTATCTTCTGCTTTTATCACGGTAGCTTGCAGTTCTTTCCCATCCATCTTTATTTTTCCCCGACTCACCGCCCAATCAATAAAGGCTAGTTCTAGAGGCAGGGAAGAAAGGGAACTAGTTTTAATTTGAGGTTGGGCTTGAATTATTTTTCCCATCAGATCAATCACTTCCATAAGACCAGCCACACCCGCAATTTCTCCTAATTTTGCTATTTCGTTTTCGCTGGATTCCTGTTCTAATATTTTTTGAGCATTTTTTTCTACCTTGATAAAAATTATTTTACGCAAATGGGCAAGAAGGTTATGACTCAAGAGAAAAACATCGGCACCCAATCCCACTGATTTTTGAACTTCATTTAAAACAAAATCCATGTCTCCCTGAAACAATTTTTTAAGAATATTCAACTCTTTTTCTTTTCCACTAATTCCGAGAATTTCGGCCGTTTTTTCAGCATTAACCTTCTTCCCGGCTAAAGATACGATCTGAAAAAACAAACTTTCCGCGTCTCGCATTCCCCCCTGTGCCGTTTCGCTAATTAGCGAAAGACTTTCCTCATCGACTTCAATTTCTTCTTTTTTGGCTATCTTTTTTAGTTTTTCTCTGATCTCCGGAATTTTAAGCAAGCGAAAAGAAAATTTTTGGCACCTAGAACCAATAGTGGGAGGAACTTTATGCTGTTCAGTCGTCGCTAAAATAAAAATAACGTGTTCCGGAGGCTCTTCTAAAGTTTTAAGCAAGGCATTAAAAGCGCCTTTACTCAACATATGCACTTCGTCAATAATAAAAACTCGATAAGCCAGTTTAGAGGGAGACAGATCAATATTTTCAGTCAAAGAACGAATATTATCGACACCGGTGTGCGAAGCAGCGTCAATTTCGATAAGGTCAAGGGTCTTCCCTTCGTTTAGCATAATGCAATTAGAACATTTATCACAAGGATCACCCTTTTTTCTTTCAGAAAGAGGCGTGGTACAATTTACAGCTTTAGCCAGAATCCTAGCAGTGGTGGTTTTCCCAGTCCCTCGTGGACCAGAAAACAAATAAGCACTGGCGATCCGATTTTCAATCACTGATTGGCGAAGTGTTAATCTGATCAAATCCTGACCGATTAAATCGCTAAATTTCTGCGGGCGATATGTACGATAAAATGCGCGAGTCATAAAATAAAATTTTTAATTTTGTAATTTTTAAATTTTATAAAGAATTTTTAATTGCACAATTTCCAAATATTCTAGACCATACCAGTCTCACGTGTCATCCCGGCCTCCGAGCCGGGATCCAGGAGAATAGTACTGGACTGATAAAACGTTATTTTTAATTCAGATTTTTAATAAAAAAGGGATAAAAGAATATTTTATTAGTCTAATCTTGTTTCCTGGATCCCGGGTCAAGCCCGGGATGACATGAAGAATAAGAACAGTGCGAGAAAGGATTTAAAAATTAAGAAATTGAGATTTATTTACAAAATTTATCCCTTTACCCCATTTTCTCAATCCTCTTCAACTCTTCCTTCGCTTTAATGTTTGTTTTGTCTAGTCGCAATGCTTCTTCGAAAGCACTTCTAGCATCGATAAAATTCTTTTGATTGTAATAAATCCGCCCAAGTTGCAGGTATAGACCTACGTTTCTAGGGTCATTCACAATTGCCTGAATTAAAAGTTCTTCTTTCTTTTTTAAATAAAATTCTCTTTCTACCTTAATTTCTGTTGGCGAAAAAGTTTTAGTTTTAATTGGCTCAGGTTTTATCTTTACTTTGTTATCTCGAACCGCTTTTTCTACGTCGGATTTGTTAAACATTCTAAAAGCATCGGAAATTCCCTTCTTAATTTTTGAAGCTTTAGTTTCAACTTTGATTCCCGAAACCCCTTGACTTGAGATAGTTTCCTCAAATTTTTCGCTCTCTTCGAGATTCTCCTCAATTTTTTCGACAATCTGAGCATCTTCCGGTAGTTTTGATTCTTCATTTTTTTCTTCGGCGGATAGAGAATAACTTCTCGCTGGATCTGTTTGAAAAGGTTTTTCTTTGCCTCTAGTCCTATAACCACGCAAACCTTCTCCAATTTCTTCTTTTTTTTCTCTCACTTTTTTTATTGAATCACTGAGCTTTTTGTCTAATTTCAAAATTTTGAGCCGAAAATATCTCAAAACCCCCTCTCCTCGACCCAAAAACATTTGCCACCACCTTCTTTTTTCTTTTTTAACCGGAGAAACATCACGTTCCACCGCCTCGGGAAAATGTTTAATCAAGACATAAATAACGATGCCGAGAGTTAAAATTATTAGAAATGGAAACAAGATATTGTAAACGGACATAGATCAGTTTATCAAGTTATAAAGTTTATCAAGTTCATAAAGAAAAATTTTACTTGATAAACTTTATAACTTGATGAGCTTGATAAACTAGTTTTGGTGCGTCCGGGAGGACTCGAACCCCCAACCTCTTGGTCTCCCGTATAAGGTATACCCAGCAGGACTCGAACCTGCAACCTCTTGGTTCGAAGCCAAGTGCTCCATCCAATTGAGCTATGGGTACACTCTATTCGGGATAAACTCCACCAAGCACTCTATCCAGTTGAGCTACGAACGCGATATAAGTTTATAAAGTTAGAAAGTTTATAAAGTTTGTAAAGTTTGTAAAGTTAGAAAGTTAGAAAGTTTATAAAGTTTATAAAGTTTGTAAAGTTGATAGGAGAATATTCACCTAAGAATTCTTTATGAACTTTATGAACTTTATGAACTTTATGAACTTTATGAACTTTATGAACTTTATGAACTTTATGAACTTTATGAACTTTATGAACTTTATGAACTTTATGAACTTTATGAACTATTTTTGTGGGCATACTAGGATTTGAACCTAGGGCCTCGTCATTATCAGTGACGCGCTCTGACCAACTGAGCTATATGCCCTTAATAAATTTTTAACAACTATGCTCTGCCCAGAGGACCTGTCGCCTCAGGCGACCGCTCTGACCCTTGTCCGCCTTTGGAGGGAACTGAGCTATATGCCCAATAGTTTTATCCATTTTCCTGCATTGCTGGTTTTAAAAACGGTTCTCTTAACCTTCTTTTTAAATAGGCTAATTTTTGATCATTCCGACTTATCTGTTTCTTCTATTGCTTTCTTTTCCTCTGCTTCTTGCTTCTTTGCTTCTACTTTTAGCCTCAATTCTTCTTTTCTTACAACCTTCGTTCCTTCGATATTTTCCTTTAGTCTGGCTCTTTTACCTTCTCGACCTCTTAAATAATAAAGTTTGGCACGTCTTACTTTCTGGCGTTTTACCACTTCTATTTTTTCTGTTTGGGGAGAATAAACGGGAAAAACCATTTCCACAAAAACTCCCGAAGCCAGTCTCCTGATTGTGATTGTGGCACCCGGCTCGGTTCCGTGTTTGTGGGCGATAACCACTCCCTCGAGTACCTGAGTTCTTTCTTTTTCTCCTTCTTTTACTCTTCGATAAATCTTAATTACGTCTCCAATTTTAACTTCAGGAAATTTTTTCGTTTCGATTTTCTCTTGAGTTATGGAAAATGTCTTGTTCATAATTGTTTTTTAGCGTATTTACATAAATTAAGCAATACTTCTTTATTAAGATAAATATTTAAGAAAGGCAAACGGGGGATAGGATTTAAGAAGTAAAATTTAGGATTTAAGAATATTTTTTATCCAGTACAAAGAGATATCTTAAATCTTAAATCTTAAATCTTAAATCTTAAATCTTAAATCTTAAATCTTAAATCTTAATTCCATTTTTCGTTTTTCCATTGTACTATACTTTAAAATCTCTAATCAATTTAATCAAACAAAAAATCGTGTTTCTTCAAAACAAAAATTTTATCTTTATGTTCCCTCTAATTCTGGCTTTTCCAGTGATAGGGCAGGGTTGTTCAGTTTCTACGACCGATGGGGGAGTTTATAAGACTGTCGACGGGGGTGAAAAATGGAATCAGGAAGTGACTATCGAGGATAATAAAGCCACTTTGGCGGATTCTAACACAACTAAACTGCTTGCCGACCCAAATAATTCGGATGTAGTTTTTATGATTTCCGCCAACCAAGGTCTTTTTGTCAGCAACAAGTTTGGCGATAGCTGGAAAAGAATTCTGCCAGAGACCTCCACGGTTTATGACATTGATGCAGATCCTTTCAATCAGGGAAGTTTTTACGCTTCAGTATTGCTTAATAATCGGGGAAAAATTATCGCAAGTAATAATGGCGGGACAGACTGGAACGAGATTTACACCGAAACCGGAAAGGGAAGTTACTTGACCGCCGTGAAAGCCGACCCCTTTATCAAAGATTCTTTGTTGGCTGTAAACTCGGGTGGGCTCTTAATTCGCAGTCTCGATCGAGGAAATACTTGGAAACCAATGTTTCCTTTTAACGAACCTGTAATTAATTTGGTGGTTGATAAAGAAATGGCTGGTTCCTTGTGGGTGCTTACTCAAAAAGGAGTGTGGCATTCTGTTAATGGCGGTATAGACTTTCAGCACTTGGAATTAAACAGCGAAATGGGCTATAGTTTTTCGTTGCTTCAAAAAGAAAGGGGTAGATTGTTCTTGCAAACTGACAAAGGGCTTTTTCAAAGCGCCGACGATGGAAACGTATGGGAAAAAATTGTAACTCTCAACAACCCTTCCGAATTTCCCGTCAACACTATTTCCTTTTTTCCCGGCGCTTCCGACCGAAAATGGGCCATCGGAGCCGGCATGACCCTTTACATCACTGAGGACGACGGTATTAGTTTTAAAGCCATCCAGTTTGACCTAAGCCGAGAAGTAGGCTCTATCCTAGTAAAAAGCAATGACCCCAACCAGATTTTAGTGGGAGTGAAGGTAATTAATAGGAACAAGTTGGGAGTGTTCTAGATAATTTTCAACTTCTAATTTTCAAACAATTTTCAATTTAAAAAATTTTTAATTTTTTAAACAGTTCCATTAGGATAAAACTAAAATAAGCGTGTCATCCCGGGTTTGACCCGGAATCCAGTTAGACTCATTGAATTTTAGTTTATTGTATATTGTTAAAAAAATGAATTAAAGTAACGTTATGTCAGTCTAATACTGTCCTCCTGGATCCCCGGTCGACACGCCGAGGATGACACGTGGACACAAGGTTTTTATTTAAATCATTGCGAAATTATCGAATTGAAAATTGTAAATTGAAAATTGTCTCCTTAGGCGACCCGCCTAGGGCGGAAAAATTAGAAATTGAAAATTATACCTTCA
>JAJXZR010000018.1 GCA_021779915.1 bacterium | reverse complement strand
ATTAAAATAGCAGTCCACTTTTTCATTTTTACTGTTGTAGCAAGTCCATTTCACATTGATGATTTTGTCCGAGCAGGTGTCGGGATCTTGGATGTCACAGGTAGCGGTTACTTCGTCCCCAACATCGACTTTAGTTTTATCTAAGGAAAGGGATGCCAAGGGGGCGCGGTTTAGGACGTTGAAATCAAGAGTGCTGGTTCCTCCGGGAATTTTAGCTTCAGCGGTATTGATGTTAACTTCCGGAGTGGTAATAGTTTTCCCTTCCACTGTTTCGCTTTGTACCGCTCCTCGGCACGAACCGAAATATGAGGTTTCGGGAATATTCAGGGAAACAGCGTGGGATCCGCTAGAGTAAGGTGTACACAGCCCCCCCGAACAATGCACAGTGGAATCGGTTCCTGCATTCAAAGAATTCTGAGCCGAAGAAACAAAATCAGCCGAAACTTTCTGAACTCCTTTGCCGAAAGTGGTGGGAGTCAAGGAATATTCCGTACCAGTGGAAAGACAGGAAGTCTGATCGGCGCAGGCAGAGAGGTTGGTGGGGGGGGAGATAGTGTCTAATGTGAATATCTTTTCCCTTCCATCTCCTCTGTAAGCACAATTATGGCTTAATGTTCCAAACCATTCAGAACAAGGAGTGACGATTCCCTTTATTTCCTCACACTTGTAAGCATTCTGAGTATTAATGGTAGAGTACTGATTATCTTTTTTGGCTTGATAATTAATGCTGTAAGAGTAGTTGTTTTTTTGATCGCAATTGAAGGAGCAGGTTAAAATTTTAGCTGTCTGAAGGGTTATTTTGGAATAATTATCAACTTTACAGGTAGGATTGTCTCCAAAGCAAAAATCAACTAACGCTTCTGGAGTAGAAGAAGTATAGCTAACCATATTTCCATCATCATCAAAAGTTACCGACACATCAAAAACAAGACCGTAGAAACTGGTCGCGTGTAAAATAATCGTATTCCCTTGTAACTCAAATGAAACATTTGAAGCATAATTGCCAAAAGCTTCTCCCTTCCAATTATCCTTCCAACTACCGTTAACATTGGAATTTCCCAAATTAACGCTGTAATTTCCACTTGCACTCACACTTCCTGAAATAGTCTGGTTCGGGTTTGTATCTGCCTGTGCGCTAGAAGAAATGGCTGAAAAAATGGTCAGCAGAGGCAAAGAAACGAAGAATCCTATTTTTTTAATTCTGTTCATTTCTTGTTTTTAGTTTTAATAATGACCACCCCCCCGATTAGGAGAAGTATAGCCAAGATAAATGCGTAGATCAAATTATTGTCGGACTGGTTTTTTACTGGAGCACTTGAATTTGTTCCTGTTTTTTGGACGGCTTTTTTTTCCGTGCAGTTGACGGAAGCTTCTTTGGTATCGACTATTTTACCATCCTTGTCCAAAATTTCGGCTTTAACAGTCTGACATTGGGATCCTTTGACTTGTAACTTGCTACTAGGAATAAAACACTTTCCGTCGTCGGCGTTGATAGTTCCGGCTTGTTCAAATTTTTCGCCTCCCATGGTAAGTTTCACCGTTCCCTGAAAAGATCCGGACCAATTGGCGTCCCTGACACAAAACATGGGGGTGTAAGCTCCGTTATTTGAAACAAAAGAAAGAAAACGGAAGATCCCCCGGTGTTTGCCGTCCATCACGAAGCGAACATAAGAATTAGTCTCGCTTCCAGCGGTATTGGCCTTGATCTTTAAATCATAAACACTATCAGTGGCATTAGGGGCGAAAGTATATTTCAGAGGTTCGTTGGAATTGGCTTTTAAGACTTTGTTTTCCACTTTAGAATCAATCAGGTCTTTGGGATTGGTTCTACCCCAGCGGTAGAGTTCGTATTTGACAGAAGCCTGCTGGTCGGTGCTGTCCAGGTTTTTAAGGGGAATTTCCACAGTGACTTCATTTCCTTTGACGGTGGGGGCTGGTCTTCTGTAGGCGTAGTCCTGGCCCCCCACTTTGATATTGTCCTTGTCTAGTTCTATTCCGCTAGATCCATTGTCTTTTATTTCAAAATCAAATCTTTGAGTTTCAGAGAAGACCACCAGAGGGGTTCCTAGAATGTCGAAAGCTTTGTCTTGATTGAGATAAAGTAAAAAATAATAGTTTCCCCCTTTCAGTTCGTTAGGTACTGTCCAGTTGATAGAAAAGTTTTTTTTATCGTTTTCGGAAAGGTTCTGATTTTCCAGAGCGTAAAATTCATCAACCAGAAAATCTCCCTTGTTAGCTCCATCTGCCAATTCGTCTTTTCGCCAGACTTGGATATAAACTCCCAAATTATTAAACTGGGGAATCTCATAAGCCTGGGGCATCTGGCACTGTTTTTCATCTTTTACTTTTTCCATGCAAAGATCGTGAATCTTTTTCATATTGTCGCTACCTTTCCAAGTGTAGCTTAAAGTCCCCGCAAGACCGATTTTTTCTCCCGGCGAAAAGGAAAGAGTCTTGGAAGGAGCGAGGTCGATTTTTAAAACGGAAAAAGGCGACCGGTAGGAAGGAACCACTTCCATAATATCGGGAGAACCCGCCCCATTAAGAGGAGTGGGAGCCGGCATGCTGTTAAGATACTGCGCATATTGATCGTTAAATCCCGGTTTCAACTGGACATCCGCTGCCCTGGAAAAACCGCAAAAGAAAAAAGACCCAGCCACCGCAAGCGAAGCCCAACAAAGAGTTTGTTTTTTTGTTAGCATCTTTTTAGTTTTATTTTTTAAATTTAGAACTCTTCTAGAATGTAAATCTATTTTTTAAATACGATAAATTTGTAACCGATAAAATTCCAAATCAGTGAAAAAGCAGTAGCCACGAGACTTGAGAATACAAGCCAAAGCCTAGGTGTTAGTTGAAAATTAATTAGCGGAATATTGATCGGAGAAATGTAGGTAGTTATCAGAAAAACTATCCCAGTGTTAATAATCAAACCCCCAATAGTGATAACCATAAACTGAGTATATTTTGCAGCTTCTTTCTCAATCTTTTGGGATTTTTCCTTAAAAGTCCACTTTTTATTGGCGAAGAAACTAACCAAAGAAACGCAGGTAAAAGAAATTGCTTTGAGTCCGGCAGCTCCAAAACTGCTGGTTATTCCGGTAATAAAAGACAAACTGGTAAGAATTGCCAGGTCAAGGAAAGTGTTTATAAATCCGATTATTGCGAACTGAAAAAATTGCTCGGCCCATTTCGGAACCGGTAACCAGGAAGGGACAGTTATTTTTTTTCCAAAAAGGGCAATTTGATTTTTCATTTTATTTTTTTATTTTATTATATTTTATTATATTATACACTCTACAGCATCTAATAATGCGTTGGTGGATTTTTATTCCAGTTGGTTTTTTAGCTCTTTTTCCATTTCCGCTAGATCGGGGGTAATCTCACTTTTTATGTCTTTCTCCACAGCCGAGTCATCTTCTGATTCGACCAAGCCTGTTTCGGACTCCTCATCTTTTTCCTCAATAATTTCTTCTTTTCTCCCTTTTTTTGGCTTGATCGTGGTTTTATCGTCTTTTTTTTCGTCAGCCAAAAAACCAGAAGGAGTTGATACTGCTTCCTCATCCTCTTCTCCTCGAAGTTCAAATTTTTGTGGTTCTTCTGAAATAACAGCTTCCCCGTTGCCTTTCTTGAGAACATTCTCAATGGCTCCCCAGCGAGCCTCATCCGTGTCTGCTACCACCAAAGCAATTTCGTCTCCGGGGCTGGCGTGGTGATAGGTGACTGCTGCGAGAAGCACTTTGTAAGATTTTCCTTCTGCAATAACCTCAAAACCTCCTTCTTCTTGATTTTGCTTTAGGAGTCCAATCAGCCTTTTTCGTTTAAAGGGACCTATTTGTTTATAAACAAAATTACCATCATCGGTAATCACAAGTTTTAGCATATCCCCTTCAACCAATTTGGATTTACTGGCATAGTTGGCTGGAACCGGATATTGTCTGCCATCCATTCCCACCATAATCTGACCGTCGAAAGACCCTTCTACTATTTTTCCACCTTCCGCCACTCCGTAGGTCTTTTTTTGAGGAGTGTAGTTGCTTTCCAGCTGGGCGATAAGTGATTTCGCTGTTTGGATCTGCTTCTCTGCATTCAAAATAGTCTCTTTAATGAGCAGAATACGCTGTACGTCTTGTTTGTCTCTTCTTGTATCTTCCATGGTTTTTTATTATTTTTTATTTTGGGCTTGTTATAAATTATATATTAAATCTAAAACACACAATCCCAAACTTAATACGTAACTTAAATAAATTGGGTTGCTAAACTAATTTACGCAATCGACCGTACCTTTATTATTGCTGTCAAACAGACTAATAAAAGAAACTTGACATTTATCTCCAACTTGATATTTTCCTAAAACATACAAATCATCAACCGGAACTGTGCCATTATGAATGGTTTTTTCAGATCCGGCAACTATATGGACTTCTTGAGGGGTTGTTTTCACATATTGGCTAAGAGCCGATATTGAGTCTTCAAAACTGGAAAAAGACACCGTGTCTTTCGCTTTAATCCTTGTTATTATTCCAAATCCGTCTTTTGCTAAGTTGTCTTCAATTTCCTTTTCAGTAAAGAAAATATTGGCTTTATCTTCTCCAAGACCCAACGCTTTTGTTTTTTCTTCTGACGTGATCAGGAAAAAGGAATCATTGGCTTCAGCTTCTGCCCATCCAACTTTGATTTTGTATTTAATTTCAAATGAGTTGGTTCCGTCGGGATCCTTTGTTACTGTGCTATTTTCAATAGAAATATGGTCTGACAAGTATTCTTCCGGCAATTTATTAACGGCTAAGAATATGTTTTCCCACTTTTTTTGAGCGATTATAGTAAGATTGGAATCATATTCTTTTTGTAATTCTTTGGATTTTTCATTAACTTTTTCCAGGAATTCCTCCGGAGTTTTTGCTCCTTTGGGCAATATTTCATCAATTGAAGAAGTTTCTTTCTTTGGCTCTTCGGAAGGATTTTGAGTTACATCAACGTTTTTTTTGGGGAAAAAATAGATGTAAATAATAAAAATCGCTGCAAAAATTAAAACTGCAGCTAAAATATAAAGAAGCCATTTTCTTACCTCAAAATTGCTCTTTAGTGGAATAGGATTGGAATTTTCGTCCATTTTTATTTTTGTTTTTAGACTATGATAAATTTGATGAACACTTACAATGATAACTCAATTTTTATTTTTTGCCTAGAGGATCTTTAGTCCTTTTCCCATGGTGCTGGAAAGAAAAATACTGCGAATAAATTTACCTTTCACTCCTTCTGGTTTAGTGCGCTCTATGGCTTTTTTAGCCGATTCATAATTTTCAACCAGCTGTTCTTTAGTGAAAGAAACTTTTCCTATGGCCATATGGATATTCCCTCCCTTGTCATTCTTAAAAGAAACTTTTCCTTTTTTTAATTTTTCAATAGCTTCGGCTACTTTTAAGGTGACGGTTTCGTTTTTCGGATTTGGCATTAAACCGCGCGGTCCCAATATTTTGGCAATTTTTGCCAATTTAATCATCATATCCGGAGTGGCAACGGCAACATCAAAAGTAACTGTTGCTTTACCAGAGCGAATTTCTTCAATCAAACTTTCTCCACCGGTAATCAAAGCCCCCGCTTCTTTCGCTTCTTTGATTTTTAAGGGGTCGTCGGAAAAAACGGCTATTTTAATTTCTTTTCCAGTTCCATTAGGTAAATCGGCAGATCCTCTGACCTGCTGTTCAGTTTTTGCAGGGTTTATTCCGAGCTTGAAATGAACTTCCACCGATTCATCAAACTTCGGCTTTTGGAAACTTTGAATGATAGTGATTGCTTCTTCGGGAGAATAAACTTTACCTTTTTCAATAAGTTCTTGGTTAAACTTTGATCTTTTATACATGGGAGATGTTAATATAAATTATAATTTTTAAATTTTTAAACAGAACAAAATTAGAATTTCGTGTCATTCCCGGCGTGTCGACCGGGGATCCAGTTAGTCTAATAGAATGTTATTTCATGTGTATTTTTAAGAAATTAAACATAAAGAACATTTTATTAGACTAAGATTATTCTCCTGGATCCCGGGTCAAGCCCGGGATGACACATTAATTTAATCTTACTTTGTTTACAAATTTAGAGACTAGAATTTATTTAAAAATTACAAAATTTAAAAATTCTATCAAATTCTATTTAAAAGTACCAAAAATCAACTATTTTACCACCTTTACCCCCATACTTCTAGCAGTCCCGGCAATGATGCTCTTTGCAGCTTCGACAGTATCAGCATTCAGATCTTCCATTTTGGCGGTCGCAATTTCGGTCAACTGTTCATCTGTGAGCTCACCCACCTTGTTTTTGTGAGGCACATTGGAACCCTTCTCAATTTTAACCGCTTTTTTAATAAGTTCGGCGGCGGGAGAAATTTTAGTAATAAAATCAAAAGTACGATCCTCGTAAATGGTAATTTCTACCGGAACAATCTCGCCATTCTTTTCTTTGGTCTTTTCGTTGAATTGATTGCAGAAATCCTGGATATTCACTCCATGCTGTCCAAGGGCGGGACCAACGGGGGGAGCAGGATTAGCCCTGCCTCCAGGAATTTGCAATTTTACTTTAGTTTTAATCGGTTTCATATAAATCAGTTTATCAAGTTATAAAGTTTGTAAAGTTCATAAAGAAAAACAAAACATTCATAGTTTATAACTTGATAAACTTGATGAACTTGATAAACTTTATGAACTAATGTGTTTACATTTTTTCGACTTGCAAAAAGTCCAGTTCTACTGGGGTTTCTCGGCTGAACATGTTGACAAGAACCTTGATTTTTCCTTTGTCTTTGTCAACTCCTTCCACTTTTCCTTCAAAATTTTTAAACGGCCCATCAGTGACTTTTACCGGATCTCCGGCGGAAATGTCAATGTCGTAGTCCGGTTCGTCTTTACCCATCCTTTTTCTAAGATCCTTGACTTCTTTTTCCGAAAGAGGGATTGGCAGGGTGTCTGTCCCAACAAACCCCGTAACATTCGGAGTGTTGCGAACGACATACCAAGAATCTTCAGTTACAAACATTTGAACCAATACATAGCCGGGAAAAATCTTTTCTTCTATCACTTTTCTCTTTCCGCCTCTGATTCGGATTTGTTTTTCCTTGGGAATGAGCACCTCAAATATCTTGTCTTGCATATTTAAAGAATGGATCCTTTGATTGAGGCTCTTGGCAACACTGTCCTCATAGCCGGCATAAGTATGAATAGCATACCATTTTGTACCTTCCGGAGGAGTAATTTTTACTTCTTTTGCCTCTGTTTCCAGAGCATCAATCTTCTTTTTAGCTTTTTTAGTCTTTATTGCTTGTTTCATAGGTATTCCTCAAAATACTATTTACTTCTGATTATTGCACCAATATTCCGCTTACGTCAAATTAAAAAACAGTTTGCTTTTTACGTAAACTGTTTATCTTCTTCGCAATTACCTCTCCTACAAAAGAAAACGGCTGGCAAGATAAGTGAAGAAATAATCCAATCCTCCCAGTACGACAACCAAAAAAGCACTTAGAGCGATAACAACCCAAGTATATCTGATGGTTTCATCTTTACTGGGCCAGTTGGTTCTTTTCAGTTCTTCGCGAGTCTCTTTAAAATAACGAACCACCTGACTTTGAGAAAAATTCATAAAATCGAAATTAAGCTAAACACAAGAAGCATCCTACAAAAAGAAAACTATTGTGGCAAGAAGGAAAAATTTCTATTTTGCCTTTTTGACATCAATTCGAACTATTCCTCCTCTGCGATCAGTAAAGGCTGTAGAACCTTTGCACATTTTCACACCTTTGCTTCCCGCTATGCAAACATCAGGATTTTTTTCAGGAGCGATAGCGCAATCGATTTTACAAAAATTAGATGACAAAGTATCCTTTCCAAAAATTTCATCGCACCTATTACCGCCACTAGTATCGCCAGGGATTTTTATTTCAGAAAGTTTGCCTGTGTTACCAGGAGAAAACTCAAAAACGACAGTTTGAGTCTGTAGATTGTCGGGAACGGTAAACCAGTCAGAAACAAGGATTAATCCTGAAGTTTCCGTTTTTCCCCCCCCAAAGGTAATTTCTTGCGATTTATTGCAAGTTATGGGGCAAGTATTGGAGGCGGTAGTACAATTTTCCCATTTGATTTTCAAATTTTTAACGCTACAGTCCGATTTTAAATTGGTGCAAGTCAAAATAACCCTATATTGAACCGATCCCCAATTGTTTTGGTAATCGACAAGACGGGACACAACCTGATAAGTTTTATCGCTTTCGTTCATATCATTTTGAGAAATATCTATATCGGAACAGTTATTTTGTCCGTCTTTCGCGTTGCAATCATCTTTCATATTATTCCACAGAGAAACTTGATTGTAAAAACGAGTAGGTACGTTGGAAAAAGCTGATTTTTGGAGCTTTTTGTCTGTATTTTGGTTGGTATTACTAACCTTGTTTTTACTGGCAATGATATATCTGTCTTTGGTAGTTTGGCCGGCAATTTGCTCTAGGGCGGTTACTCCTTCAGACTTGTTGTTATTATCCCATAAGGAAACCTGAAAACGGTTAAGAGGCGCGTTTGTATTGGTGCTATTGGCATTGAGATTAGTAACCCCTTCTTTGGCAGAAAAAAGACTGAATTCGATTCCCTCTTCCGCTTGATAAGTGTTTTGCAGAGACATTTTTTGGGTGTTTTGAAGCTTTGTAGATTGCTTTAATTTTTCAATAGCCATAACACTAACCAACATTACGATGCCGGTTATAGCAACAGACAAAAGAATTATAGCGTCCCCTTTTCTTTCCCGGATTATTTTTTGCTTCTTACGCATATTTATTATTGAACTTAATTAAAACTCAAAAATTCTCGAAACCACGGAAGTCTCGATTGGTACAATAGTAACAGTTCCTTTAGTCTGAACCTCAAAAACCAGTGAAATACTGATTATATAACTTTCGGCATCCCCATTAGTCACTTTTCTTACTTTGTATGTCGGCTTGTATTTAAGTGGGGTGGTATTCAGGGTCGATATCTCGTTGAAATTATTCAAGGAAGGATTGGATAATGCTCGGGTTAAATAGTATTTATCAGCGCTTCCAGTGCTGTTGTATTCTACAGTTGAAGTACTTCCCGAAAGGACGTCGCTTCTTTTGTCAGTTAGAATAAAAATGATTCTCTCAGCAGTAAGGAAAGTATCTGGCTTAAAAGTGGGATTAAGTTCGCTATATTGGGCATCCTGAGCGAAAAGATCCATAATATAGCGACTTTCTTCTTCCATAGCTTGCATTTTACTGAGCATTATTTCTCCGTTTAATATTTGGCTCATAGAAATGACCAATCCACCCAAAATAAGACCCATGACAGCCACCACAACGATCATTTCAATCAAAGTAAAAGATTTTTGCATTTTAGATTGTTTCTCAGAGATTTTTTTCATTTTTATAACTTTCGACTTTTAACTTTTAACTAGTTATGGTATATACCAATTATAAATCTTTTTTTCGAGAGAAATAGTTTCTTTATCCCAACCGACTTTAGTACTCAAAATCAGGCACTGATTGTCGTTGATAATATTGTTTTCATCTGGTCCACAACTTTTCACATTAATCACTCTCCAATAAGCTGGAATATCGAGTCCGGTAATGATATTCTGGTTATCGTAGTAAAATCCCTTAAAAGTATCGTTTTCGGCGTAATTCAGCGTAGTGGAATTGCAAGTAACGCCATCTATTTTCAAAGTTTGAACATTGCCTATGTCTGTGCACAAATCTGAGCCAATCCTGGTTTTTAGAGCATCCCATCCAATGGTACTTCTAGCAAGGAAGGCAATCTCAATCCCCTCTCTAGCCAAATTAGTGGCTATGATGGAGTTTCTTAAGTAGGCCTGTCTTTTGAGAGTGTTGGAAAGAAGCCTGATTTGGGCAGCTAAGGCAATTGTTAGAATAGTAATTCCAATCAGAACTCCAATCAAAGTCATACCCGCTTTTTTCTTCTTTTTGCTATTTTTTTTCATTTTAACAAGGCTGAAACTATGGATTTTTTAATTCGTCCCAAAGGAAGTTTTCGCTTTAATCGTAATGCTAGAAGAATCACATTTCACTGTGTTTCCGTCTTTCTTTACTCCAGCATCAACTGATCCTTGACCCGCGACTGAAAATTTAGCTACCGATTTGTTTTGGTCGGTGGAAGAAATATTGCCGTTGTTAGCACTCCAAGCTACATCGTCTGTCTTCAGACATTCTGCTTTGACAATTGATTCCACATCTGTTCCCTCTTGAATCTGAAGACTGGAAGTGTAATCGTCATTTGATCCGATAACTCTTGACAGAACTTGACATTTAGCAGTGTTGGTGATTTTAACACTTGTCGATGCCGAAGTACAAACATGTTCCTTTCCATCTTTGTCAATTATGGTTAATGAAGGAGAAAAAGTTCCTTGACTGGAATAAGTACACTCTTTTTTATCACTGGTAGATATGTCCATAGCACTGTTCTTTGCACATTGCCATTTGTAGGTTTGAGGATCTATATTGAAGGTATAAGCCTTGAACTTGGCTTTGCCAGTTTCTCCACAGGCCACTTTGCCACTTTGCTCGCTGTCGGGAATTACTGCGCAGAAATTCATCTCTGCTGCAATGACACCTCCAACATTAATCCCAGTAAGCCCGACGCTACTACTGGATCCACTCGATCCACCTGAATCTTGAGCTATTTTATCGTTATCCCAAGCCTCACAGCTGACGGCATAATTTCCATCCGCCGAAACTTTAAATTTAGCTGTTGCCCGATAGGGGTTGGTAGCGGAGGATTCGGGAATTTCTTCTATTGATTCACCGGATTTCCAAATCCCGTCTTTACCGAAATAACAGTTAGTGGTTAAGCCGTTAGAATCAAAACAGGTCCACTTGATTTTGGTAATTTTGTCCGAGCAAGTATCCGGGTCGGCGGCGTCGCAAGTAACATCAACCTCTTCGTTTTTGTTTAGAGTGGTTCCTCCTAAGCCGACTTGCACTGTAGGTGGACGATCTACAATATTAATCTGAGAAGACGAAGTTATTTGAGGAATTTGTACTTCTGGCAAATCGACAGTCGCAGTGTTGTTACCGCATTCCCCAAAATAAGAGCTGGCAGGAATTGTTGCATTCAACAAATGGTTTCCGCTGGTAAATGAAGTGCATTTTCCGTTGGTGCAAGTAACCCCGCTGTCGTTGCCGGCATTGATAGAATTTTGAGTGGTGTCGACAAACCCAGCCGGAACCTTTTGAGCTCCCTTACCCCAAGAGTTTCCCTCGGTTGTTTGTTTGTTGGCAGAAGCAAGACAATTTGCCTGATCAGAACAACTCAAGATATCGGTTGGAGGAGAAATAAACATATCACTGCTTAAGGGCACTACGTTGTTGAGAGCTGTGGCATTATCAGCGCTTTCTGAGAGAGTTTGAAACCATTCTGAGCTGGGAGTAAAATTCAATTTCATTTCCTCGCATTTATGAGGTTCTGTAGCAGTTATTGGTTGAAAACTGCCGTTTTGATTGATCTGATATTTCAACCCATAAGTATAAACATTTTTGTGATTACAAGTCCAAGTCACAGGGATTGTGGCGCATTTGGAGATGTTTTGATATCTTCCAGAAACGTAACCAGCTGAAGTATCAGTTGGTCTGTACCTGACTTCGAAAGCAAGAAGTTTATTTGTCCCTTGCTCTAAATGCACTCGGCAAAAATTTTGGATAGCTGATACTCCGCCGGTGTTGTTAGGATAATTGTTATAAAAATAATCGTAGTAATTTTTATCGTATTTATAGTTGTTGTCAGCGTTTAAATCATGAAAAAAGTTAAAGTTTTTGCCTGGAACAGTTATTTGTTCAGGGTAGTTTCTTACATAGTAATAATTCTCTCTAAAAGGTTGAACAATACCTGTGACAGAAGCGACTTTAACCGTTCCATCTGTATAAGCCTTTTCCAAGCTTTGCGCCACTTCCTGACACTTTAATAGATCCGCGTCCGAATCTATCGTGACTTCACTTTTCTCCAAAATAACCACATCATGGTGACCACTTATTCCTAGTTTGAATTTAGCGCAGT
This sequence comes from bacterium, assembly GCA_021779915.1. Lineage (GTDB taxonomy): Bacteria > Patescibacteriota > Minisyncoccia > CAIUEV01 > CAIUEV01 > JAJXZR01. The sequence goes on along the minus strand of JAJXZR010000018.1, from coordinate 30,051 downwards.
AATTTCCTGGCTCTCCAGTTTTATCCAGGGTAGAAGTAACTTCACCTTTGATTGTTTGATCAGAAGAAAAAATTTCGGGAATAGCACATCCAGAACCACTTGGTGTCGCGTTTAAGCCCGTAAGAGAGCTACAGGTGCTATTAGTAGTCGCTTCATCCGCGCTTGGTTTAGTTAACACAAAAGCAGATGTCACACACAAAAAAAGAAAAGTCAGTACAATATTAATTTTTCTTGAAAAAATTTTCTTCATTGTTTGTTCTTTTTATTATTTAAAACAACGGCAATGCCGATTAAAACGAGCAATATTGCACCTAAAATCAACAAAACTTTTGTTTTCTCCGTGCCTGTGCCATTATCGGAAGAAGAAGCGGAAGAAATTAAATTATCTAAAGTACTAGGTGCATTTTTAGACGCTTCACAAGGGTAATTTATCTCTTCTTTTTGAATGAGATTATCGTTTTCGTCAAAAATTTCGCCTACCAATTTAGAACAGGCATTATCGGTAAATTTAAGGTTGTCTGGTACAAAACATCTAGTTTCACTACCAATGTTGGCATCCTCATTCCAAGTGCCCTTGTTGTTTCCTTTAGCATCCAGGACTGTAATATTCACCTTGGACTTGGCAATTCCCTCCCAAGAAGCATTTCGAAGACAAAATAGTGGAGAATAACTGCCTTCTTGGTCTTTGGCGAATCCTAAGAAACGAAAAATTCCTTTGTTTTTGTCCTTCATAACAAACCTTACGTTAGAGATTGACTTGCTGTTTTCTCCGCTAGCTGTTATTCTCAGATTATAAACACTTTCTTTTTCATCAGGACTGAAAGAAAAGGATAGGTTAGACTTTTCACCGGCAGAAAAAGTTTTTGATTCTTCCTTTGAAGAAATCAAATTATTCGGGTCGGTTTGCCCCCATCGGAAAAGTTGGTAAGTCACATTAACTTTCTGGTCTGTTGTGTTCAAATTAACGATAGGAATTTCAATTTTTACTTCCCTATTTTCACCGGGAACAATTGTGGGAGCCGGCTTTCGGTAGACATATGGCAACCCGTTTATCTTAATGTTGTTCTTGTCCAACTCTACTCCCATAGACTGTTTTGTTTCATCTTGAGGGGTTAAACTGAAATCAAATGTTTTGGCATATGAAAAAACGGTAAGGGGTGTACCCCAGAGGTCGAAATTATTGTTGGAATTAAGATAAAAAGCTATGTAGTAATCCCCTGGTTTTGCGTCGTTGGGTATTTTCCAAGAAACTTGAAATTCCCTGTCCTGATTTTCTGTAATGTTAAGATTGCTGGCGACGGAGAATTCATCTACCAAATAATCTCCTAGCAATGCTCCTTCCTTGCTCGCATCTTTTCGATAAACTTGAGCAAAAACCCCTAGATTTTGAAATTTAGAAATATCATAAATTTCAGAATTTAAACATTTGTTAACTTTTCCGTATTTTTTCTCACAATCAAGTAGAAAGCTTTGGGTCTCGTCCTTACTTCTCGATCCAAAACTAATAACGCCTTTTAAAGAAATGACACCTCCATTTTTGAGAGATCCTTTTTTATCAGAGTTGAGGGACAAATCAAATTGAGTGAAGGGGTTGGAATAGAAAGGCAAAACTTCCTTGGCTCCTTTTTCAAAAAATGGTCCGGATACATTTTTTAAAGAAAGAGAGGTAAGGTAGCTGTTTATTTGCCCTATGGTTTTGTCCATAGCCATGTCCAGATCATCATAGCCACCATTTTGAACGATATTTGCGTTATTTTGGTTATTATTAACCGGAGCGGTTAAAGTATTGGTATTTGGAGGAGGAGTACTTAAAGCGCTACTCCTTTTTATCAAGATTAAACCGGGAAAAAGAACAAACAGAAATACCAAAAAACTTAGCAATCTCGTGTTATTTTTTATCTCCTTCATTTTCATTATTTTATTTTTAAAAAATATTTATTTTAAAACACCAGTAAAAACCAAAAAGATCGAAAACCACTACCTATTCGGAGATTCTCCTAAAGTTACTTTTATAGTTTCTTCTTGACCCTTATGCCAAACCTTAAGTTCGATTTCTTTACCGACTTCAAATCCTGACACTATTTTAACAAGACTATTCTTTTCGTCAACTTTTACGCCATTTACCTCAAGTATTATGTCATTTTCCACAATGCCTGCTTTGTCGGCAGGAGATCCTGGAATGACAGCTAAATCTCCAGGGCTCGTTCCTCTAGAAACCAAAACTCCATAATCAAAAGGGAGATTATTTTTTTCCTTGATAGTCGAATCAATAGGAATATATCTGACTCCCAGGAAAGGCTGGATAATTTTTCCATTTTTCTGAACATTTTCAATTACGTTTTTAACACTATTAATAGGGATGGAAAAGCCAATATTCTGTGCTCCGGCGGCCATAGCTACATTAATTCCGATTACTTCGCCCTTGAGATTAAGAAGTGGCCCCCCAGAATTACCTTGATTAATGGCAGCGTCGGTTTGGATAAGTTGTTCCAAATTTTCCGCACTTCCCATTCCTCCGGCGGTCAAATTGCGACTTAAGCCTGAGATAATTCCCTTAGAAACAGTATTTCTAAATTCTCCTAAAGCGTTCCCGATAGCAATAGCAGTCTGACCGATTTTCACTGTTCCTGAGTCACCCAAAGTAACGGTATCCATTTTGTCAACCCCTTTGCCTTTGGTTGGTTTTCCGGGATCAATCTTGATAACAGCTACATCGTTTGATTGATCTCTGCCTAAAACTTTCGCGGAGTATTCCCTTCCATCATTAGTAAGAACCGTATAATCAGCTGTCTGGTCTTCAACGACATGTTTGTTCGTAACAATTAAGCCGTCGTCAGAAACTACAAAACCAGTTCCTCCGCCAATTTCCACCTTTTTGGTTCCACCCCCTTGATTCCCCGGGCTGTCTGGACTACCTTGATTTCCTCCGAAAAATTGATCAAAAGGAGAGGAACCTTGAGAACCGAAAGGATCGTTGCTATTGTCGCCAAAGGGATCAAAAAAGAAATTTTGAATTTTAGGCATATCTTTGGAAATAATAATGCTAACAACAGCAGGTGAAGATTTTTCAACTACTTGAACGACAGCGTCTTCTTCTGCCTGAGCCGAGGAAGGAACTGTCAGCTGGTCATCTTTGGGTATGGATTGATTTTTACCCGATCTATCGTCAAGAGGCTTATTTTGCGATTGATCGAGTTGAGACAGCGGATTTCTAAAATGAAAAAAACTTCCGCTTCCTCGCAGAAGCGAAAAGGCAAGTAAAACTACCAAGGCGATAAAAAGCGCTTTGATGACAGAAAGCCCAGTCTTTTGGCTCAAGGGACAACAAAAAGACTTAGCTTTCTCCTCGATCATCCTTTTTTGCTTCTCGGCAGTCTCGGTTCCATTAGTTTCTTTCTCGCTTTTTTTGGGGTGTGTGTCTTTGTTTGGCATGGGGATGAGTTTATAAAGTTATAAAGTTTATCAAGTTATAAAGTGCACCAAGCTTCCACCAGAGGCGTATCCGCCCCTGGAGGACATCAAGTTTTAGTACGGAAAAATTATAAAATAGTTTTAAGAATTTTTGTATTCCAGCTCCTATGGACTTTAGATACCGTTTTCTAAAATTGAGGTATTTTCTATCAGAAAACAATAATTTTAGAAAACGGTATCTAAAGTCCATAGGAGCTGGAATATTAATAAACATCAATGCTTTATAAACTTGATGAACTTTATAACTTGATAAACTCATATTTCCCTTGACAAAAATGTAGTTATCACTATTATCGTTAAGTTATGCAGATTGGTTTAAAACCAGTCTGTATTAATTTTTGGAGGGCAGATTTTTTATTAGTCTAAATGGGTAAACTAAACATTAGTAAGTTTCTAATTGTGTTGCCTCTTACGGCGACTATTTTAGTAAACGCGAATGTTGCTACCAAAGACGAAAGTTTAGAGTCGAAAAATGACAATTTAGCCAGCTTTTATCAAGTTTCCGAAAAATACAGCAAGATTTCTACTCCGCAGTTAGCTGGAAGTGATTCTCTTTCCGACCTTACGCTTAAGGTTCAAAACGAATCGCCAAAAAGCAAAGCAAGGATCGAAGATGTTGTTTTCAACGCCAAACAGATAGAGGCGATTAAAGTAATAGATAAAAACACTAGTAACGGAGACAGTGGATCAATTAAGATCGATACTGGTGTAAAAGACGGGAGCACAAAACCGGATGAAAAAAAGTTCGATAAAATGACCAAAGATTACCCGATCAATGACATGCTACCCTATATTCTCCAGAGAGATCCCAAGACAGCCGCATTTATCGTGGCCATAGCTAAGAAAGAAAGCAATTGGGGCAAAGTAGCTCCCCATCACAATGGAAGAGATTGCTATAATTATTGGGGGTTCAAGGACAGCCGGTTTGAAACTGTCCTAGGGGGACACAGTTGTTTTCCAAGTGCCGAAAAAGCCATTGAAACAGTTGGCAATAGAATCGAAAAATTAGTGAAAAAAGGAATTGATACCCCTTCCAAATTTGTAATTTGGAAATGCGGAAGTGCTTGCAAAAGCGACGGAAATGCTTCCAAGTGGGTTAGCGATGTCGGGATGTATTACAATAAATTAGCCCTTGCCTCTGGCGGTTCTAATGTGAAATAAGACGGAGTATCAGGAAATCGAGAAGCGGAAGCGGACTGTTTAGTCCGCTTTTTGCTTTTTGTTGTATATTCAGCAAACCTTCATAAGCCGAGCAAAGAAATTGTTCGCCAAAAAGAGAACTGTGATATTGTGTTTTAGTATAAGCAAAAGGAGGTATTCCCCATTTCTTGGTTGCTTCTTGGGGAGAAATATTTTCTTTTAGAGCAAGAAGCTGGGTTATCTGTCTTTTAAGCAAAGAAACAAGCCCTAAAACTGCGGGAATTTCCCCTCCAAATCTAATAGTGTTTTCGCTGATTATTTGGTAAAGTAGACTGAGAGCATTTTTTTGGTCTTTTCTCCCAATTGCATCCAGTAGGGAAAAAATCTTTTTTTCCTCTCGTAATTCCCAAAGATTGGCTAAACTATCATTCAAATTATCGTTTTTGTCTTTGGCGTGGAAAAGCAAAACAGCCTGTTCCAAAGAATTAAAAATACTCCAATAATCATCTTTATTTTTATTTATCAGCTCTTCTATAAGTGCACTGCTGATAGTGATTTTTTCTTGCAAAAGATAGTTGTTGACAAGCGAGCGGATAGCTATCGTTTCTCCCCCTTTTTTTGTACTAAAATCAATAGTTTGCGAGTCGGATATTTTTTCAAAAAGATTTTTTAAAATACTATTTTTTTCCAAGACTCCGTCAATCTCGATAATTAGCGTAATATGTTTGGGGATCTTTAAAATTAGCGAGGCAACAAAAGATTCATGGAAAAAACCCATTTTTTTCTTGCCGGAAGAGACTTTGTCTCTCGCCCCCTTTTTTCCTTGAGAGGTTTTCCTTTCAGGGAGCTCTACTTTTATGAGAATTAATTCTTTTTCTTGGAAGAAAGAATAACTGCGAATTTTTCGGCTGATTCTTGTTTTTAATTCCTCTGGAGATCCAGGAGTTAAATTAAAACGAAAAACCGTTCCTTTTTCAAGGGATTGAAATTCCTGGATAATTTTTTCCCTTTCTTTCCTTCGAAAAAAAGAATTGTTACCTGAAAGAAGAAATATTTTATTTTGCATTATTTTTCTTGCTCTTTGTTAATTGGCAAGTCTTTGTCCTTTATTTTATTGAAGATTATTCGATGGGCTCCTTCGAAGAATTCCTTGATAAATTTATCGAACATATTGAGGCGATAACCAAATTCTTCCTCGGTAAACAAGGCATAGCGGATCTCTTTTCCAATTTCCGCCTCGATGTCTTTGATGACCTCGGCTAGTCGGGGCTTGCTTACCCCATCGCCAACGATCAGTATGTCAGCTCTAGTCTTAAGATTATTGGCAAAAATTCCAGTTACCAAAATCAGTTTTACATGCCCCGTTTTAGGGATTCGATCGAGAGATTTAATTTGAGGAAATACAGTGCATTTAGAAACTATTTTCTTTAGTTCAGGATAAAATTCGCACTCTCTGGAAGTGAAAAAATGGGATTTTCCTCCGGCTTTCCTTTTTTTAATCAAACCAGCCTTAAGGAGGATATCAGTTTCTTTCTTAATTGTTCGCTTGTCGAGTCTTAATTTTTCTTTTAATTCTTGAGTGCTGGCTTTGGAATTAGGATTAAGAAGAAAAAACTTCACTAAACGAGCTCGTCCCTCTGAAGCGAGCATAATTTCAAGAAAATCACCCATGGATTGATTTGATTCAAGGATTATTGTACTTTGAAACTAGTAAAAAACTATTTTTTTGGCAAGAGGGGGAAATTAATTTTCAATTTCTAATTTCTAATTTTCCCGCCCGAGGCGGGTCGCCTAAGGAGACAAACAATTTTCAATTTATTAATTTCACAATGTTTTAACAAAGCAAACCCCAGAAACACGTGTCATCCCGGGCTTGACCCGGGATGACACGATGCTAAATTTAATTCCGAGTTTGAAAATTGTCTCCTTGGGCGACCCGCCTAGGGCGGGAAAATTAGAAATTGAAAATTGTCACCATATTGTATCCGAAATGAACAATTGAGCTTATAATGAGCCAAATGGCAAATTGAATTTTTTTATTGGTTTTAATGTTTTTGGCGATCAAATATCCGATTCCCCAAAAAATCGTATGCAAAAAAATTTTTTGCAGAGTGTCTTTTTCTGGAGAAAAATAGCTCTCAACAAAACCAAATCCGATGGGAATTCCCAAAGTTAAGTGGAAATTGTTTTTGAGTCTATAAACGGCTAGAAAAGTAAAAGAAATTTTTACTAGCTCTTCTAGAAAAGCTGGAATATACAATCCACCGACGGTAAATGCTGAAAAATTACGGTTCGGGACTGGCAATCCTAGTTTTATAAAAAAGCTTTCTACCAAAAAAACTAGAAAAAACGCAAGAACGCCGTAGGTAAAGTTGAGGAGAAAAGAGAACATGAGAAAATAATTTTCAATTTTCAATTTTCAATTTTCAAACAATTTTAAATTTTAAAATGTTTGAAACATTGAATAATTTAGTCATTGGAAATTGTTTGAAAATTAGAAATTAGAAATTGGAAATTTAAATCTATTCTCCCGTTGCATCATTTGCCGCTTTCCTGGCGCTTAATTTAGCTTTCTTGGCGTCTTCCGCCCATTTGGGATTCCAATTCTTTACTTGGGCGTTAATTTCAAATTCAAGACTGAGAGGATCGACATAATTTGAGAGTGGAGATTCAATTTTAGTAAAAAATCCGGAAGAGTCTAATCCGTTTTTGAATTTTAAGAATAAATCTCTCTCTCTGGCGACTCCAGTTATGGTTATCCAGGTAGGATTGTCCAGAGGCGTTTCAATACTTAGAAGAACAACGCCTTCAGGAGTGATCTTTGAGAGATTTGATAAAAAGTCGCTCCACTTGTATTGTTTTTTGATACTTTGATTCAACATATTTCCGATCCCATTGGTTTCTTGCACTTCTTTTTTAATTTTATTCAACTCATCCAACTTTTGCCTGTCAATATTTTCGTATTTGAAAGTATAGGCCTTTTCATTCTTCTGGATATTTAGCAAAATTAAACCGCCGACGATAAAAAATAACGACATAAAAACAAGTCCTATCTGACAAACCTTTCTGACGGTTTCCCCGATGATTTCTAAATACAGTATCTCCTTCTTCTCGCTGGGAAGAAGGTTGGGTGAAATGATTTTTTTTTGAGTCAAAGTTGGTTGTTCTATTTTTTGATTTTCCATAACATGAAAAACTTAAAATCCACTTTCTAGACTTTTTAGAGCAAGTCCAATACCTATATTATATTCCTCCTTTTCGCCCTCGGTCACATAGGGGCATTTGGCAGGCCATTTATCTGGATCGAAACCGTTTTGCCACTTTATTGAAAGACCCAAAGCTTTTCCCAAAAATTCATCAAAACCCGGCCATTTATTTCTTTTTTCTCCTGTCAGAATAATATTTTGTATGTCTTTATCTTGATCGTTTTGATAAAAAGAAATAGCGTTACCTATTTCTTTTATCAAACTATTAAGTGGTGAAGCAACCACTTCTTGAAGCTGTTTTGCTAGATCATTTCTTTCATTCCAGGATACTTCTTTTCGGATTTTTTCTGCTTCTTTGATACCTATTTTGAACTTTGTGGCGATTGATTTGTCAAAATCTTGTCCGGATGTTTCACAAGTTGTGCTCAGCCTTACAACGGCAGAGTCAAAAACCACAATCTGGGTATAAAACTCTTTAAGGTTGACTATTAAAACCGGATTATTTGAAGATTCCGGGTTGGTTTCCAGGATGCTCCTCATCAGTGAAACCGAGTCGGGTTCAATTGTTACGGGTGTAAGACGAGCTTCTTCTAAAGAAGAAATCATCTTATCTATGACCGTTTTGGGCGTAGCAGCAAGAAGAGTTGGGATTTTGTCTCCTCCTTTTTCTGGTAATTCCTCCCAAGACAGGTAAACTTTGTCAATCGAGAGGGGAATATTGCTTTCGGCTTCCCATTGAATTGCCTCTTCCATTTCGTCGGGAGCTAATTTGGGCATCCGAATAGTCCTCATAAAAGCATGTTCCTCAGCAAGATTAATGTTGACAAAATGGGATCTAATTGAAGAGGGATAAGCAGTTTTTTGTAATTGGTTTAAGTAATCCTTGAAGGACTCCGGCTGTTTAATCGTTCCGTTTTCAACAACACCCGGTGGAAGCTCAACTTTTCCGAGTTTTTTGATTTTCCACTGTTTTCCAGTTCCTTCAATTTCAACAGCTCGCAAATGTCTGTCAGTAAGATTTAATCCCCAAGTTTTTTTTATTTTTGTTTTAAATAGGTTGAACATAGGAAACAAAATTTTTAAATTTTGTAATTTTTAATCTTTAAAACGAACAAATTTACAATAATGTGTCATCCCGGGCTTGACCCGGGATCCAGTTAGGCTAATAAAATGTTATTTTAATGAGTATCGTTAATAAACTGGGTAAAATAGTACTTTATTAGATTAATATCGCTCTCCTGGATCCCGGGTCAAGCCCGGGATGACACATGAATATTATAATTTTCCTTTGTTTTAAAATTATAAGATTAGATTTTCTTTAGTATTTCTTCCACCAAAAACGCATTTTCTTGTCCTTTGTCAAAAACGAAAGAAATCCTTGGTTTGTATTTTAAGACAAGTTTTTTATTCAGGGTATTTTGCCAAGAAGTTTTTTGAGTATTCAAATACTTAAGTGCCTGTCCCTTGAATTTAGCGGGAAACACAAGATAAAAAACCTTGGCGATTCTTAAATCTCGGGTGGTTTCAACTTTCGTGAAGCTGAGTAAAAACTTGTCCTTATTTTCTGAAGTCAGCTCTTTAGTAAGGAGGCTGTTGAGTTCGTGAAATAAGAGGGAGTTGACTTTGTTAATGCGATCCAACGAGATAAATTAAAAATTTAAAAATCAAAATGGAAAATTTAGGAGTCGCCTGTGGCGACATTCAATTAATTGTCGCGGAGCGACACCATAATTTTGCATTTTGATCTTTCCATTTTCCATTTTTAACTACTTTCCCATCTTCTCTCCCGCCACACTAAGCCAGTTCCCTAATTGGTTCTTTAGTCCAATCGCTTTCAATCCGGTATCAAAAAAACTGGCAATTATAGCAATAACTGCGATAAAAATTAGGATTTTTAGAGCGAGATTGAACGAACTAGTTTTATCGGAATTTTTAATTTGATCCATTTTGACATGATACAGGATAAAAAGAAGAAAAGAAAGAGGAGGAGAGAATTTCTAATTCACCTAAGTTCTAATTTCTAATAAAATGTCAAATGACCAATATCGAATGACAAATCAATGACAAGATCCGAAAATCAAAAAAAATTTGTCATTTGGTCTTTGGATTTAATTCGTCATTCGTCATTGTAAATTTGTCATTTTATTAGGTGAATTAGGTAATTAGGTGAATTAGAAATTTTTCTTTTTTGCCTTTCCTAAATAATTATTTTACCATTGTGCCAAGAATAACAATTCTAATTTAATCATTTTAGCAACTAACAATGGCTCATCGTAAAGCGGGTGGATCGACTTCTTTAGGTCGCGACAGTATTTCTAAAAGACTGGGGGTAAAGATTTATGGCAAACAGAAAGTTTCAACCGGCAATATTATCGTTAGGCAAAGGGGAACCAAATTCCGAGCCGGAAAGAATGTTCGAATCGCTGAAGACGACACTCTTTATGCATTGAAAGATGGAATCGTACAATTTACCAAGAAAAAAAGAAAAGGTTTTAACGGGCAATTGAAAAAAAGAAATTATGTTTCTGTAGAAGTGGAATAGGGGAAATAAAATTTTTCAAATTAAATTAATACAAATACTATGTTTACTAAAAAAATAGCAAAAGCCGTATTTGCATCTTTGGTTCTGGCGTCAAGTACAACATTTCTTTCTGGTTGCGGATGTGCCCCACAAGCCACTCCTACTGTCGACAGGCTTGAAATCTGGGGTCTTTTTGATAATTCGGAGGTGTATAACAAGGCGATCACCGCCTATTTGAATGCCCATAAAAATGTCAAGGATATTGTTTATAAAAAGAAAACTTGTAACGAGCCGGGGTGTGCTGACTATATCAGAGAATTAACCAACGCACTGGCAGCTCAGCAGGGTCCTGATATTTTTATGATTTCTAACACTTGGGTTCCGGCGCAAAAAGACAAAATGTTAACATTAGATGATGTTAATGCTGGTCTAGTCAAGGCTGGAAGCGACAAAATAATGACTTTGCGGGAACTTCAGGATACCTTCGTTCCTGTAGTGAAAAAAGACCTAACTTTTCCTGACCCAACGGGACAAGAAAAAATATATGCTTTGCCTCTCTATATGGACGATTTAGCAGTTTTTTACAATCAGGATATTATGAATGCTTCTGGAGTGACGCCTCCTGCCAAGAACTGGAGTTGGGAGGATTTTTCTTCCTATGCCACCAAGATGACCAAGATTGATGAATATGGGGGGATCCAAAGAGCGGGAGCTTCTATCGGTTATGGCAAAAACGTTGATCGTTCTACGGATATCCTTTCAATTTTGATGATGCAAATGGGAAGTCCGATTATTGATGAAAATTGGAATTCAGTCCTTAACAATCGAGTTACAAGCCAGACGGACGGAACTAGTTTTTCCCCAGGGGAAAGAGCCTTGGCGTTCTACACCAGTTTTGCTTCCAGAGCGCAAACTGTTTATTCTTGGAATAAAGAACAATGGAATTCGATCGACGCTTTCAATGCCGGTAAAGTTGGAATGATGATTGATTATTCTCATATGATTGCTAATATTAAGGCAAAAGCTCCGAATCTTAACATGGGAATTGCCTATTTGCCCCAGCTTAAGTCCTCTCCTGTGCCGATTAATTTTGCTTCTTACTGGGCTATGTCAGTATCTAAGCAAGCGGCTGGTCAAAAAGCTATTGAAGCTTGGAATTTTTTGAAGTTTCTAACTGACAAAGATCAGGCGACAGATTATTCCAAAACAACCGGAAGAGTTTCTGCTCGCTATGATGTTATTGTGGCACAAAAGGAAGATCCCCTTCTCGGGGTATTCGCCGATCAGGCAAGCTCGGCAACCAGTTTCAGGCAACCTAATGACGCTAGAGTGGCTAAAATATTTGAGGATGGGATAAATTCCATTGTAGAAGGACTACAAACACCCACTCAAGCCTCAGCCAACATGAGCCAACAACTTTCTCAAGAAGGATATTTGATCCAGCAAAAAATAGAGGATGAAAAGATGAAAAGCGGAACCTATGGAGTTAGCAAGTAAATGCAAAATTAAAGATAGAATGTGTCATCCCCGGCGTGTCGACCGGGGATCCAGGTTAGACTCACTAAATTATTCTAATTATTCTAATTAATCTAATTACTCTAAACAAATACCAAAAACCAATTTCTATTTTTTATTGTTTGGTATTTGGTGCTTTTTTAGGTCAATTAGTATAATTAGGTTAATTAGAGTAATTTTCTATTTTCTTGGATCCCGGGTCAAGCCCGGGATGACACGGAATATTTGCGCATCAGTATTCATCAAAATTTTCCAATAATCTCCCCCATTTTTCCTTCCATAATTTCTTCCAAATTATACCAACTTTGCTTTAAACGGTGGTCTGTTATGCGATTTTGGGGGTAGTTATAAGTGCGGATTTTTTCGGAGCGATCGCCGGTACCGACTTGTCCGGATCGAAGACTTTCTCTTTCTTTCTGTTTCTTTTCTTCTTCTAGAGCCAGAAGCCTTGAAGCCAAAACCTTCATGGCTTTTTCCTTGTTTTTGTGTTGGGATTTTTGGTCTTGGCAACTGACAACGAGTCCGCTGGGAATGTGGGTGAGGCGGACTGCAGAGTCGGTCATGTTGACACTTTGCCCGCCGGGACCAGACGATCGAAAGACATCAATGCGCAGATCTTCCTGTTTGATCTCAATTTCCGTTTCTTCTGCTTCCGGTAAAACCGCTACGGTTATGGTGGAAGTGTGGATACGACCGTTTTTTTCGGTGGCGGGGATTCGCTGGACTCGATGAACCCCAGACTCGTTTTTGAGGTATCGATAAACATTTTTTCCAGTAATGAGAGCAGTTATTTCTTTGAAACCACCAATTTCGTTACGATGTTCACTCAAAATTTCTATTTTCCAACCCTGTTCCTCAGAATAAATTACGTAAGTTCGAAACAAATCAGAGGCAAAGAGCGAGGCCTCATCTCCTCCAGCGCCGGCTCTCATTTCCAAAATAACGTTTCGGCTGTCATTAGGATCAGGAGGAACAAGTAAAAATTTTATTTTTCGTTCCAAGCTCAGAATCTCTTCTTCTAAGCTTTTTATTTCTTCTTCCAAGAGTGTTTTCATTTCCTCCTCATTTTCAGATTGCAACAACAATTTATTGTTATTCAATTCCTCGCTTTTGTTTAAATATTGTTCAATGATTTCAAATTGTTCCTTGGCATCCCCATATCTTTTTGACAATTCCCTCATTTGCTCCAAATTATCTGTGATTTTGGGATCTTTGAACTTCTCTTCAAGTTCGGAGATTTCGGATTTTAACTGAGAGTATTCTTCTTGAAACATGAGAATGGATAGAAAGTTTAGATTTTTACTACTGTGTGTCATCCCCGGCGTGTCGACCGGGGATCCAGGAGGGTAGAAAATTATTCTAATTAACCTAATTATACTAATTGACCTAAAAAAGCACCAAATACCAAATAATAAAGATAAATATTGGAAATTGGTCCTTGGGATTTTGTTTAGAATAATTAGGTTAATTAGGTTAATTAGAATAATTAGTGAGTCTAACTGGATCCCCGGTCGACATGCCGGGGATGACACGTTGTTGCAAATTTTTTTGTTTACAAAATTCTATTAAACCTCTCTCACTTTCTTCCTCTTCCAATATTTATCCTGCCTGGCTAGTAATTTTTGGGATTTTTGTGGAACCAGTTCCTCAACTGCCTTTTCCATGCGCAATCCCTGGGAGCCTTTAACCAAGATTAATTCTCCTTTGCCGATGATAGCAGGAATTTTTGGGATTAAAGCGGTAACCGATCGATAATGATGGATTTTATCTTTGGGAAAACCAAGTTTTTTGAGCTCCTTGTGAGTTTCTAGCATTCTGGTTCCCACTAGGACTACTTTGCTAGCGATAGAGAACAATAATCGACCTATTTCCCGATGAGCGGAAGACTCGATTTTTCCAAGTTCCAACATATCTCCTAAAATAACAGTTTTTTTCTTAGATTTTATCAAAGCTAAAGTTTCTAGGGCTGATTTTAGGGAGTTTGGAGCCGAATTGTAAGTGTCGTCGATAATTAAATTTCCCCATTTACCTCGAATTAGTCTCATTCTACCGGGAAGAGGAGTAAAATTTTTCAATTGCTCAGTGATCTCGACCAGGTTCATCCCTAAATGCAAGCCGACAGCTATTCCAGAAAGCGCACTGTAAATCTGGGCCTTGCTAATTATATTTGGTAAAACCACCGGCAAAAAGATAGTTTTGTAGCTAACCCTAAAGCTCACTCCCTTGGCAATATTTACTCCCTCTCCCAATTCAGGTGAATAACCAATCTTATAATCTTCCGCCAATACATCCGAAGTAGAACGAAAACCATAAGTCAGAATAGGCTTTTTCAGTTTTTTCTTTAAAGATCGTAGATGAACATTGTCAAAATTAAAAATTGCAAGACCGTCTCTGGGAATATTTTTAAATATTTTGGCTTTTTCTTTTAAAATTTGTTTTTCGTCATGGAAAAACTCAAGGTGGGAAACACCGATATCTGTTATTAAAGCGATTTTTGGAGAAGCGATGGAAGTTAAATAATCCATATCTCCCGGTCGATCAACTGCCATCTCCAGAATTAATATTTTTGGGTAAAAACGATCTCTTTTTAAGGAAAGCAAAAGTCCTTTGGCAATTATGCCAAGCCATTTAAAAATGTCTCCCTTGGGCTCCACGTCTGAAATAACCGAGAGAGGAAGACCTATTTCATTATTGAGATTACCTTTGTTTTTTCTAGCTCTGAACTTTTTGCTGACAACGGTATAGATCGCTTCTTTCGCACTGGATTTGCCAACGCTTCCAGTTATTCCGATGATAATAGGGCGATTCAGTTTAATAATTCTGCGAGCACAAAAAGCAAGATAGGGAGCCAAAATTTTGTTTAAGATGAAGTTGCGCATGAAAAATGGAAAAAAATGAAAAATGGAAAAATCAAAATGAAAAATTAAGGTGTCTCCATAGGAGACATTTAATTGATTGTCGCAAAGCGACTCCATAATTTTCCATTTTGATTTTTACATTTTTCATTTATTAAGTGTTTACCTCATTTCAACAGTTTTTGCAACTATAATAATCAATATCGCAAGGAAAATAATTAGAACTTGTAATGGAAGTCCCACTCCGATTTTTAATTTTTTCTCCGAATGGAAAAATCGGTGAAAAGATTCAAATTTTTTAAGGAAAATGGATTTAGGGAAGAGAAAATACTCAATAAAAACTATTCCATCTGGTAACACCCCCATCAATCCTCCAAAAAGAATCCAAGCAATTTTTGTGTTTGGTATTGCGTTTGAATAGGTAAAAGCAAAAATCAGGAGAGGGCCGATTAAAAGGTCGAGGGTGACTGTTATTTTATTTTTTTTAAGGTCTGCCAACGAATCAATGTATTCCCAGTGAGGCAAGCTGTCCAATACAAAATGGGAAACGAGCGGTGTGAAAACGAGCAGTTCGGGAGACGCGGTTAAGCTTGCGACTGAGGCACCGACTATAAAGTGAGTAGCGAGAATCATGGGAATTAAGATTAATTTCAAATTTCAAATTCTAATTTTATAATCACTATGTATTTTTATATTTCAAATTTAATAATGAATAGCAATTTAACCCAAGCTATTATAAACGACTATTTTCTTAGTGAGCAAACGGTCAGGATTTTTGTGGCTGTTTTAGTTGCACTTATTGCCTATTGGATCTTTTATCGTTTTGTAAGACACGTTTTGAGAGGAGTTTTTGTCAATGCCATTCTTCCTGGGATTAAGACTGAAAAGAGGGAGAAACAAATAAGAGGATGGATCTTGTTTTTTGACAGTATCGGTGGAACTGTAATTATTTTTTCCTTGTTGTTATTCGTTCTTTCTGAGCTTAATTTCAATATCAGTCCCATCCTTACCGGAGCGGGGATTGTTGGACTAGTCATCGGTCTTGGGTCTCAAGCAATCATCAAGGATATTATCGGAGGTTTTTTTATTTTATTTGAAGGCCAATACTGTGAAGGGGATGATGTTAAAATCGCTGGTCTTGATGGGAAAGTCCAAAAAATCACTCTTCGAAGAACGATTTTAATTACCAAGAAGAAAGATGCTATTCACACCATTCCAAATGGAGAAGTAAAGACGGTGACGGTGTTTAGGAAGAAAGGGAAATAATTTCTAATTTTCAATGATTTAATTTTATAATTTTTTAAACAAAGTAAAACGATAGGGGCGTGTCATCCTTGCGAAAGCGAGGATCCAGGAGAAATTTATTAATCTAATGAATATTATTTTAATGTGTATTGTTAAAAAATTAAACAGATTAAGATTTTATTAGATTAACATTGTCCTCCTGGATCCCCGGTCGATAAGCCGGGGATGACACGTAACTTCAAGGTTTACCTTGTTTGAAGATTATAGAATTATTAAATTGAAAATTGTTTAGAAATTAGAAATTAGAAATTGGAAATTAATTCCCCCTTCTCTTGTCAAGAAAAAAAACTATGATACAAGTCTATAAGTCAAAAGTATAAAGTTAAAAGTGCAAAGTTTTAGAGTCGCCTTTGGCGACATTCAATCAAAATGTAAGCAAAATTTAGTTCCTAACTTTCAACTTTTAACTTTCAACTTTTAACTTTCAACTTTTAACTAATATCGTTATTAGTAACCAAGAAGAACAGCAAAAACTGGAAGGAGAAGAGAAAAGAGCCAAGAGATATCGTTATGCTAAAATATTCGACTGGATTCGGTTCATTTACGGACAGAGCAAGAAAACTCAAAAAAAAATAGTGGTATTTGTTGGTCCATATATTCGCAAAAGAGCGGATTGGAGCCGAGTTCAAGTCACTCGGGTAGTTGTTGTTTTGTGTGCTTTGGCTGTGGCAGGAACTAATCTTACTAGCAAATATCCCTATAGCTTTTTGAATTGGGAAAATCCCCAAGATGATTCTGTTATGCTTTCAGACACTTACTATGAACCTTCAACAGTTTTTCATTCCCTGGCTCTTGCTCCGATAGCTGATGCTTCCCAAGCAATCTCGCCTGAAGAGATGGCAAGGCTAAAAAAAGAGGGAGAGAAAGCCACAGTGGTTAATCAAGCAGTTATGGGGATTACCAATCCTACTCCGGAAGAATTTGTCGATTCGGGGCAAGACGTTTATTTGTATGTAGTGCAAGACGGAGATACGCTGGGTTCAATTGCCCAGAAGTATAATATTACCTCCAACACCATTTTGTGGGCCAACGATCTTAATAATGCAGACATGATCCATCCAGGAGACCAATTGTTTATTTTACCGGTTACCGGGGTAACTCACACAGTTAAATCAGGAGATACGATTGAATCCGTAGCGAAAAAATATAATGCAAAAGTGAGTGAAATTATCGCCTTCAACGATCTTCCAGCCAATGGGGAGCTGAAAGAAGGCGACAAAATTGTAATTCCCGATGGCTCTATTGATGAGCCCCAGGTTTCCACTCGAGTGGCTTCTGGAACTACAGGCGCAGGAACGACCGGCACGACAACCACTCAAACTCCGACCAGACAGTTTAACAAACAATATTATTCCAGTTCCGCCCATCAATTCCCTTGGGGTTGGTGTACTTGGTACGTTGCCTCCAGAAGGCATGTTCCTTGGGGAGGAAATGCTGGAACCTGGCTTTATCATGCCAAGGCTTTTGGAGCTAGCACTGGAAGAGTCCCCAGACCAGGAGCTATAATGGTTTCGGGAGAAAGTGGGTATGGACATGTTGCCATCGTTGAAAGCGTAAAAGGAGAAATGATGACTATTTCTGAGATGAATTATCGAGGCTTTGGAGTGGTCAGCAAGCGGACGATTAGCTATAAATCAGGGTTTATTAGAGGATTTATTTATTAATTTTTGAAGTAAGTGTGTCATCCCGGCCTCCGAGCCGGGATCCAAAAGAATATTCTTATTCTCTTGAAATGCTTTTTTGTTCCGTTTTTTAAAATACACATCAAAATAACATTCAATTAGTCTAACTGGATCCCGGTTCAAGCCCGGGATGACATATAACTGTATTTTTCTTTTCTTTGACTTTCCTTCCCTTTTGAGTTAATCTGAATTTGTAAAAACGAACAGAGTAATAAATATAATTATATCAATGTTTCAAATATTCCAGCCCGACTTGTTTCTGCCTCACTTGATTGTAATACTGATAATAATCGGTATTATTCTGCCGATTCACGAATTTGCCCATGCTTATGCCGCTTATAAACTAGGCGATCCGACTGCTAAATACGAAGGAAGAATGACTTTAAATCCAATAGCTCATTTGGATTTGTTCGGCACGATTTTGCTTCTTATTGCAGGAATCGGTTGGGGGAAGCCGGTTCCAGTCAATCCTTTCAATCTTAAACATCGTTACGGAGAGACGATTGTCAGCTTGGCGGGACCTCTTTCCAATCTTCTTTTGGCCTTGATTTTAGCTGTTATATCTGCCCTTTTGCCGGAATCCCTTCGAACTTTCGGAGTTTTTAACCTTAATACTTTATTGCTAACAATCATAAGATTCAGCGTGCTTTTGGGGGTTTTTAATTTAATTCCTATTCCTCCACTAGATGGATCCAAAATACTTTTTGATTTATTGCCTCCTTCTTATGAAAATTTTAAAAGAAATCTTGAAAGTTATGGTCCGATAATCTTGTTGCTGTTTTTCCTAACTCAGTTAAACGGCGGTATTTTTTTTGGTCTAATTGATTCCATTACGCTTCTTTTTTACGGTTTGGCCGATGCGTTGCACGGGATAATATATTAGTTCATAAAGTTCATAAAGTTCATAAAGTTCATAAAGTTCATAAAGTTCATAAAGTTCATAAAGAAATCTTATAGGAAAATTCTTTTTTTAACTTTATAAACTTTATAAACTTTCTAACTTTAAAAACTCGTTTATGTATCAACCCCTTCTCAAAAATCTCGAAACCAGTATGCAAAAATCAGTGGCCGTTTTCAAGGAAGAGATTAAGAAATTCCATACTGGGCGAGCGACGCCAGTTTTGGTGGAAAACATTATGGTTGATTATTACGGGAGTAAATCGCCGATTAAACAGATAGCTTCTATTAACATTCCGGAACCGCGAATGATTGTGATTTCACCTTGGAATAAAGATGATCTTGTCAGTATAGATAAGGCAATTGGTGAGTCGGATCTCAAAGTTAATCCCCAGAATGACGGAGAATCCATAAGAATAACCCTACCTGCGATGACGGAAGAAAGAAGAATGGAATTAGTCAAACTTCTGAACAAAGAGAAAGAGAAATCAAAAATTTCCATTAAACAGATGCGAGAAGAGGTTTGGGATGACATAAAAAAGATGGAAGAAGAGAAGAAAATTTCCGAGGATGATAAATTTAAAGCTAAAGAAGATTTGCAAAAAATCGTGGACAAGTATAATAATGAACTAACCGAAATTGCAGATAGGAAGGAAGAAGAGATTATAAAGATATAGAACTTAATTTTATTGAGTCCGTTTCCACCGCTATTATCCAGGATTCGGATGGTTTTATTTTCAAACTAAGGGATTTCCTACAAGAAAATCATAGTTTGAAAATAAAACTATCCGAATCCTGGATAATAGCTAATGCGTATGAGGTGATTTACTTTATAACTTTACAAACTTTATAACTTGATAAACTAATATTATGGGCCGAAGAAAATTGCGTCAGAGACAAGCGGAAGAAGTTGTTAAAAAAAGACAGAGCGAACATTTTTCCTTGCAAACACTTAGAGGGATGAGGGATATTTGCAAAAATGAAGCGGAAGAATGGGTCAAATTTACTCAAATGATTCACGAGGTGGGAAAAATGTTTGATTTTAACTATCTGGAAACACCTATTTTAGAGCACAGTTCCCTTTTTCAAAAAGTAACAAACGATGACGGAGTCGGGGTGCTCAATAAAGAAATGTATAATTTTGTTACTCAAGGAGAAGACAAAGTTACTCTTCGGCCGGAGATTACACCCGGAATCGTCAGAGCTTATCTTGAAGATGGGATGCAGAGTTTAAGACATCCGGTAAAGCTTTACACAATGGGAAGTATCTTTCGTTACGAAAGACCGCAAGAAGGCAGGTATCGGGAGTCCCATCAGTTGGATTTTGAAATGATTGGCGTGGAGTATCCTATTGCTGAGGCTCAGCTTATTCAAATTGCGTTTTATATTTTTCGAAAACTGGAACTGGAGAATATAGTTTTAGAAATCAATTCCTTGGGTTGCCGGGATTGCCAAAGGGAATTTTATAAACAGCTGAAAAGATATTTTGCCAGAGTCAAACCCAAATTGTGTGAAAATTGTCAGATAAGAGCTAAGAAAAATCCCCTTCGGGTTTTTGATTGTAAGGAAGAAAGTTGCCAGGAAGAATTGAAAGATGCGCCTTTAATTATGGATAATCTCTGTAAAGCCTGCAATAAACATTTTAAAGAAGTTCAAGAATATCTTGATGCTCTTCAGATTCCCTATAGAATCAACACTCGGCTTGTACGGGGATTAGATTACTACACACACACAGTCTTTGAGTTTTGGAGAGAAGGAGATGAGGTAAGAAGACAGAATGCCTTGGGGGGTGGTGGCAGATATGACCATTTGGTTGAGGAGTTTGGGGGCAAATTTACTCCGGCCGTTGGTTTTGCTCTGGGAATGGATAGAGTGGTAGCTGAATTATTAAAAAAGAAAAAGAAAAAGTCTGAGAAGCCGTTTGTTTTTCTCGCCCAATTAGGAGATAAGTCGCGTCACAAGGCTCTTCAGCTTTTTGAAAAACTTTGGGAAGCCGGTTATTATGTTAAAGAGGCCTTTACCAAGACTAGTCTTAGAACTCAGCTTAGAATCGCTAAACAAGAAAAAATTCGTTGGGTGCTTCTTATTGGATACAAGGAAGCGATTGAAGACACGGTGATTATTCGAGATCAGGTTTCGGGAGTGCAACACATTATCGAACAGGACAAATTAGTTAAATTTTTAGAAGACAAAAAGAAGGAAGAAGAAGCCGAGAAAATTTCTAATTTATCCAATTCCTAATTAACTTAATAAATAAAAATTATATTTACTTGTCATCCCGGCCTCCGAGCCGGGATCTAGGAGGGTAGTCTTAGTCTGATAAAATATTATTGTGTTGAGTTTTCTATCAGTACTCACAAAAATAATGTTCTATTAGTCTAACTGGATCCCGGTTCAAGCCCGGGATGACACAGTAGTGTGAATATATTTAGAAATTGAAAATTATATTTAAAATAAAAACAAAATGTTAGACATCGTCATTCGAAATGGGTTGGTGGTCGACGGAACGGGGACGAGACCACCTTACAAGGCGGATGTGGGAATCAAAGAAGGAGAAATTTTGACTGTGGGCGATTTGGAAGAGGAGATTGCCGGAGTGGATATCGATGCCAAAGGAAAGATGGTTGCTCCCGGATTTGTTGATATAAATAACCATTCTGACACGCATTGCACTTTGTTTCGTTATCCAATGCAGGAAAGCCTGATTACCCAGGGAGTTACTACAATTATAGGAGGAAATTGTGGGTCTTCTCTTGCTCCGATTTTAGGTGAAGGCAGTATTAAGTCTCTTCAGAAATGGGTAAGTCTTAAGAATGTTCAAATTGATTGGGATCGAGTGAAAGAATTTCTTGAATATTTGGAAGACAATACTTCCTTCAAGCTTAATTTTGGAACGTTAGTGGGACATGCCACTATTCGAAGAGGAATTTTGGACGAAAAGCAAAGATCGTTAAAAGAAAAAGAGTTGGAGTTGCTCTTGCAAGAAGTTTCTAGAGGAATGTCCGAAGGGGCTTTTGGGGTTTCAGCTGGGTTTGCCTATTCCCATGCCAGGGGATCTGCCAAAAAAGAAGTTGAAGCGTTGGGTGAAGCCGTCAGTATTTCTGGAGGGTTGCTAGCAGTTCATTTGAGAAATGAAGGAGAAAAATTAATCAGTTCGATCAAGGAAGTTGTAGATGTTGCAAAAAAAACGGGAGTAAACCTCCAAATATCTCATTTAAAGGCTCTAGGAAAAGGATCCTGGCATTTTTTTGAAAGAGCGCTTGATATGATTGACAAAGCTTGCGACGAAGGAGCGAATATTAATTTCGATGTTTACCCTTATGCTTTTAGCGGTCCTGTTCTTTACACCCTTTTACCCGATTGGTTAACAGAAGGAGGCAAGCAAGACTTGCTAGCAAAATTAAAAAACAAGAGATTTAAGCGAAAAGCGGTAATTGAAATGGAAAAGGGATCGTTGAATTATGGAAAAATTATAATTGCCTCTTGCCCCTTTTCCAAGTTTATTGTTAAGAGAAAAATTGAAGAAATAGCTAAATCCAGGGGCATATCTCCTTCCGAAACAGTGCTAGATTTAATCATTGCCAGCGAAGATCAAGCGACTGTTTTTGCGAAATTGCTTAGTGAAAGAAATGTTAGAAAAGCAATCGAGGATAACCATTCAATTATCAGCTCTAATGGCGAGGGGTATGGGCTCCAGGAAATTGAAAGCGGAAACCTGGTTCATCCTCGTTCTTTTGGGGCTTTTTCACGAATGCTCGGCCATTACACCCGAGAGAAGAAATTGATGTCGATCGAAAAAGCCGTTTACAAAATGAGCGGTCTCCCGGCAAGAAAACTGGGCATATCTTTGCGGGGAGAGATAAAAGAGGGATATAAAGCCGATGTACAGGTTTTTGATTACGATGAAATTGAAGATAAATCCACACAAAACCATCCTTATAAATTTTCCAAAGGGGTAGAATACGTGATTGTAAATGGAAAGGTGTCGGTGGCGGAAGGAAAGATTGCTGAGGGGGTAAGAAGCGGGGAGATATTGAGGAAGAATTAAAAATGGAAGTTGCTTTTCTCCCCTTCAGATGAAGGGGAGTGGCCGAAGGCCGAGGGGTTTGATGCTGAAGGCTTAAAACCAGTGAATTTATCGCTTCGCGTTCAAACCCTCCACCCTTACGGGCACCTCCCTTCATCTGAAGGGGAGGAAAGAGTTTTTTCTTTATAAATAAGATCCGTGCAAATCCGCAAAAAGTGGCAGTCGTATAAAAATCTGATTGATCTGGAACTAGGTCTTTTTTTTCAAAGACAATACCAAGAGGTCGCTTCTTTTGATCCTGAAATTCAAACTGCTTGGAAGCATTTGGAAAAAGTGGTTGTGTCTTCAGGAAAGAGGCTTCGGCCATTTCTTTTTCTCTGGTCGGCGAACCTAAAAGAATCCGAGCAGAAAAAAATTATTCCCGTCGCCGTATCTTTGGAGCTTATCCATTCCTATTTTCTGATTCATGACGATATTATTGATCGGGATTTGGTTCGCCACGGAGTAGAGACATTGCACGAAACTTATCGAAAGAAATGGAATAAATTCGAAAAAGACAATTCCGAATCTTTGCATTTTGGAAATGGAATTGCTCTTTTACTCGGAGATTGGCTTTTTTCCATGGCTCTTGGAAACATATTCACATCTGATCTACCCAACAAACAAAAGACTAAGATTTCGCGGGAAGTGATTAGCTTAGTGAACAATACAATCTACGGAGAAACTTTAGATGTGATGACGTCACTCAAACAAGAATATTCTTTGGAAGAGTTTCGTTTTAAAGCATTGGAAGTTATCAAAACTAAAACTGCCTATTACACTTTTATCGCTCCTTTTAAATTAGGGGTTATTATTGGCGAAAAGACAAAGGAAGAAGGACAATTGTTAGAGAAAGTGGGGATGGAAATGGGGAAAATATACCAATGGCAAGACGATATTTTAGGAATTTTTGAGGAAGAAAAAAAGCTGGGAAAGCCTTCAGGGTCTGATTTAAGAGAAAACAAGCCTACTTTACTAATTATTGAAACTTTGAAGGGTTTGAATGGCGAAGAAAAAAATCGATTTATTTCTCTCTTAGGTAGAAATCTCAAAAAAAATGAGCTCGAGAAAGCTAGAAACTTAATTGAAAAATCGGGTGCTAGGGAAAAATTGGAAAAAATGATAAAAGGCTCTGCCGATAACTTGATTAAACTGGTAAGGTCGTCTAGAATGAAAGAATCTAGAAAAGAAGAACTGGTGGGGATTATGGAGATGGTGGTGGGAAGGGAGAAATAAATGTGGAAAAATCGGGAGCTCTATTTATGTTTTTAGATAAATTTATTTTTTTCGTGTCATTCCCGGCGTGTCGACCGGGAATCCAGGAGAATAGAAAATTACTCTAATTAATCTAATTATACTAATTAACCTAAAAAAGCACCCAATATCAAACAATAAAAAATAAACAAATCTTAGGAATTATTTCTTGGTATTTTGTTTAGAATAATTAGGTTAATTAGAATAATTAGTGATACTAACCTGGATTCCTGGTCGACACGCCGGGAATGACACGTTCTTCTGATTTTTTCAGTGATTTTAATTTTAAATGATGATTAATATCAATTTGCCCCTTCACGTCACCATCATTCCCGATGCCAACCGTCGTTGGGCCAAGGAGAGGGGTTTGGCTCCTTGGAAGGGGCATGAAGCGGGAGCGGAAAATTTGAAAAATATTTTAAAGGTCGTCAAAAAATTAGGGATCAAACATGTTTCCTTTTGGGGATCTTCTCTCGATAATCTCATAAAAAGACCGCTTCTTGAAAAAAGAGAATTGCTTCGCATTTACAAGCAATATTTTGAAGAATTGATAGAGAGTGAAGAGGTGAAAGAAAGTAGAATTAAAATCAGGGTTATTGGAAAATGGAGAGAACAGTTTCCTAAATCTTTGATTAAGGTGATAAATAGATGTTTAGAACAGACAAAAAATTATAATGGTTATAACCTGACTTTTCTCCTTGCGTATAGTGGCGATGACGAGATGCTTTCAGCCATTCAGAAAATGATTGCAGATAAAATTAATCCTCAAAAAGTTAACGGGGAACTGCTTAAAAGTTATTTGGCTACTAAAGATCTTCCTCCCGTAGATCTTCTGATTCGAACTGGGGGAGAACCTCATATGAGTGCTGGATTTATGATGTGGGACATTGCCAATTCCGAGCTTTATTTTACGAAAACCAAATGGCCGGATTTCTCACAGGAAGAATTTAAGAAGGCGATCAAAGAGTATTCTAAGAGAGGGAGAAGGTTTGGAGGGTAGAACATTAGTTAAAAGTTGAAAGTTAAAAGTGCAAAATTTTGGTGTGAGCTATCGCTCACATTTTAATTGACTGTCGCCTTCGGCGATACAATAATTTTGAACTTATAACTTTAAATTTTTAATTATTGTTTTTATATTTTTCTCATCTAAATTACTCGATTATAATTAAAAAAATATTTCAGTAGATAATACAAAATAATACAAAACCCTATGCAATTCAAAAACAAAAAGTGGACGTGGTATCTGGAAATAGCCTTAATTATCGCGTTTCTCGTTTTAGGGACTTATGTCCGAATGGTTCACCTTACTTCCCTTCCCCCCGGTCTTTATCCCGATGAGGCTATGAACACGACCGATGGACTTCAAACGGCTGAGGCAGGAGGGTGGAAACTTTTTTATGAAAACAATCAGGGGAGAGAAGGTTTGTATATGAATATTCTTGGCTATCTACTTCATTGGTTCGGATCTTCAAGTATCTGGATTGTTAGATTTCTTCCCGCCCTCATTGGCACACTGACTTTGCCGGCGGTTTATTGGCTAGGCAGAAGACTGGTCGGGCGGTTCGGAGCGTTGATTTCCCTCGGGCTTATCTCTTTCAGTTATTGGCATATCAATTTTTCCAGAGTGGGCTTTCGAGCCATTCTAATGGTGTTAGTAACCGCTTGGGCATTCGCTTTTATCGCAGAAGGTTTTTACCGGTTGGTTTATCAAAGAAAAGGCGCTCTTAAGTGTACTAAGGATAAGAAAAAATGTGATGAAACTGCCAAGATTCCTTTTGGAACTTATATCTTTTTTGCAGTGGGAGGACTTTTTTTGGGATTATCTCTGCATACTTATATCGCAGTTCGGATTTCTCCTGCAGTTTTATTTGCCTTATGGATAACGGTTCCTTTATTTTTCTCTAATTTTTTGAAAGATATCCTAAAAGCTCTTTTAGTAACAGGCGTTTTTGCCTTTATTACAGCCGCTCCGATGCTGTACGACTTCGTTAAAAATCCGGAGCACTTTACTGGGAGATCGAGTGCTGTTTCCGTAATGGCAGATCCTAACCCGGCTCTTGCTCTTGGGAAAAGTGTCTCTCTAACTTTGGCCTCTTTCGTTTTTTATGGGGATCAGAACTGGCGTCACAACTATCCGGCTCTTCCCTTGCTTCCGCCAGTTCTGGGTTTTGTGTTGTTTGGAAGCATTATTTGGGGGTTTATCTACTTTTTTAAGGAACTCATTATTAAATTTTGGAAAAAGTCGGAAAATGAAAAAGAAAAGACCAATCAAAGAAAATGGACGGCAGTTTCTTGGTTTTTCATTATTTCCTGGTGGGGTTTGTTGCTGCTACCGGTTGTTTTGACTCGGGAAGGGCTTCCTCACGCACTTCGAAGTATTGGAGCGTTGGTACCCACTTTTTTGCTTCTGGGGATGGTGGCACAACACTTGGCGAGACACAAATCTACAAAAACGGCCTTTCTTCTCCTCGTTCTAATTCATGGTCTTCTCAACGTTTATGTTTATTTTTTTATTTGGGGCAAAAGCGCTCTTGCCTACGGGGCTTTTGAGCACCGATTAAGTGGGATCGGAGCTTATCTTAATGACGAATCCAGGGAGCATCCAGAAATTAATCTGTATATGATTGCTAACCAAGATGCCTTGCATACAGACGCTAATTTACCTGTCAGTATGGAGCCGATCCGCTTTTTTAGCTGGAATTATCGAAATAAAATTCATTATGTATTGCCAGAGGATTTTAAAATTAAAGATATAAAACTTCCCGCTCAAATAGTGATGCAACTGGATGATCCTACGATGCTTGCAAAAGTGCGGGAAATATTCCCTCAGGCCAAATTTGTCCGTGTTAAAGTTGGTCCCAAACGATCAGACGACCCAATTTCTGTTCAAGACAAAATGATCTATTATGGCGCAGACAGACCTGAAGGATTTTTCCATCCAGATATACAAGTGGAGTCTTATTTTACGTTTATAGAAGTGGAGAAATAGAAATTGAAAATTTTGTCAAGTTGCTCCTCCTTATTTGATGTGCTAAAATCAATTGCATTGAGTTTCGTAGTATTAAATATAAAATCAAAATGAAAAACAAAAAAAAGCCTCTAATTTATGCGTTGCTTCAGTCAGGACTTATTTCTGGCGTTTGTGTTTTTCTTTTGGGGATAGCTTTGGTTCCTGAATCAAAGGCATCTGACGTAACTTTTAGTGAAGAGGAAAGAGAACTAATCAAAAATATTAATGATTACAGGGATAAAAACAATCTAAAAACGCTTGAGATTTCAGAAGAATTATCCAGAGCAGCAAAGGCGATGGCGGAGGACATGGGGAAAAATCCTACTACTCTCAACCATGAGCATAAAGATTCTCTGGGCCGTTTGCCGGCAGAGAGAGCCAGCTTATTTGGTTATGATGATGGGGTGGGAGAAAATTTGGCAGCTGGTTATTCTACAGTGGACAAGGTTTTTAAGGCTTGGAAAGCTTCTGCGGAACACAAAGACAATTTGCTGGACAGCGATTTCAAAGTGATGGGGGTGGCTTTTTATAAAACAAACAATAATTATAAATGGTATTGGGTCAATATGTTTGGAACTAAAGCTCATTCTTCTGATTTGCTAAGTGAAAATGATTATGGGATGATGAAAAAAGTCAAAGTTGTCGTGACTGGATCAACCGGATTGGCTCTTAAAAAAGCAAAAGTGACAGTTTTTTCAGAAAAAATGAAAAAACTGGATAGCGGAAAAACAAACACAAAAGGCAGAGCGAACTTTTCGGTAGAACCGCAGGATAATGTTTACATAAGGGCGGTGTTTGCAGGTCACAAACACTACACAAAAAAAGTCAATTTAAAGGACAGTAGCACGGTAAATGTCAAGATTTGGTTGGAACAAGCGTAAATGAGTTTAGAAGGTTTTTGTTTTTTTAACACTTTAATAATATGTCATCCCGGGCTTGACTCGGGATCCAGGAAAATAAAATTAGTTTAATAAAATGTTATTGTGTTGAGTTTTTTGATAAGACACGTGTTTTTTATTTTGAAAATATTTATTTGATTTTATGGTTAATTCTCCAGTTAAAAAATCTAGGTTAAAACGGCATTTTCTTTTGTATTTAGGCATTCTGGCGTTGATTGCTAGCTTTGGCGTGGGTCTGGTAGTGGGAGAAGAAACAGTCCGCAAGAAGTATTTAGCAGAAGGAGCTCCTCAAAAACAAAGCAACAATGTTGATTTAAGTGTCCTTTGGGAAGTTTGGGGGAAACTCAGTGATAAATTTGTGGGAAATTTACCGGCTAATCAAGAAATGGTTTATGGAATGGCTAAGGGGATGACGAGTAGTTTAGGAGACCCTTACACTACTTTTTTCGAACCAGAGAAAGCTAAACAGTTTCAGTCTGATTTGAAAGGAAGTTTTGAAGGTATTGGCGCGGAAATTGGAGAGAAACAAGACACTTTGACCGTTGTTTCGCCCATCAAAGATTCTCCTGCTGATAAGGCCGGTTTAAAGCCGGGAGACAAGATTGTTAAGATTGATGGGCAAGATACGGGAAATCTTGAATTAGACGAGGCGGTTAACAAAATTCGGGGGCAAAAGGATACTTCTGTCAAACTTACGGTAGTTTCCGAATCAGACCCAGTTCCCAGAGAAATTGAAATTAAACGGGATGTAATTGATGTGAAGAGTGTGGCTTACGAAATGAAAGATGGGAATATAGCTTATATTCGTTTAGCTGGTTTTACCGAGGATACAACAAAGGAATTCACTGATGTGGTAGAAAAAGTCAAAAAAGAAAATCCCAAAGGAATAATTCTGGACGTTCGCAACAATCCAGGAGGCTATCTCAATACAAGTGTGGATATTGCCGGATTTTTTTTGCCGGAGAACTCTTTGGTAGTGCGGGAAGAATTCGGTGAAAAAAAGCCAGCTAATGAATATAGAACCCACTATCAACCAGTTTTTGGAAATACTCCGATGGTAGTGCTTGCCAATGAAGGAAGTGCTTCGGCATCTGAAATTCTTTCCGGAGCGTTAAAAGATGATAGAGGAATAAAGATTATCGGCAAAAAGACTTTTGGAAAGGGATCTGTGCAGGAAGTAATCCCCTTGAGCGATGGTTCGACTGTTAAAATAACGGTGGCGGAGTGGCATACTCCTAGCGGAATAAGTATTAACAAAGAGGGAATAAAGCCGGACGTGGAAGTTGACATAACTCCCGACGATATGAAAAATCAAAAAGACCCGCAATTGGATAAAGCGATGGAAGTAATTAAGAGTTTAGAAAGTAAATAGTTTAGAAAGTTTAGAAAGTAATAAAAACAAAATTTTAAACAAAATAACTTTCTGAACCTTCCAAACTTTCAAAACTTTCTAAACTTTCAAAACTAATTTTATGATTCATTATAGAAATGTTAGTAAAATTTATTCGGGGGATGTTTTAGCGCTTAAGAACGTAGATTTGGAGATCGAAAGAGGAGAATTTGTTTCGATTGTGGGACAGAGTGGTACCGGAAAGTCCACACTACTCAAATTGCTTATTCTCGAAGAAATTCCAACAACTGGACAGGTTATTTTTAACAATCGTGACCTGGCTTCCCTCAGATCTCATGAAATTCCTCTTCACCGAAGAAGAATAGGGGTAATTTTTCAGGATTTTAAACTTCTCAACAAAAGGACAATTTTTGAAAATGTTTCATTTGCCCTTGAAGTAGCAGGTCGTCCCGGAAATGAAATCAGACGAAACGTGAGTCAAATATTAGAAATTGTGGGACTTTCAGAAAAGTTTAGTAAATATCCTAATCAACTTTCTGGAGGTGAACAGCAGAGAGTGGCGATTGCTAGAGCCCTTATCAATCATCCGGAAGTGCTGGTGGCTGATGAACCAACTGGAAACTTAGATATGATCAACACTTGGGAAATTATCGAACTGTTGTTACGGATCAACAAACTCGGAACAACCGTGCTTCTCGCCACTCACAACAAAGACACCGTTGACCGTATTGCTAAAAGAGTGATTGCAATTGATAAAGGAAATGTCATTCGAGATCAAAAGGAAGGGAAGTATATGATATGAGTTCATAAAGTTCATAAAGTTCATAAAGTTCATAAAGTTCATAAAGTTCATAAAGTTCATAAAGAATCTTAAAAGAT
>JAJXZR010000005.1 GCA_021779915.1 bacterium | reverse complement strand
AGTTTTTGAAAGCAATATTTCAGAATTTTTCTTTATTTTTAAATTACTATACCCCAACCTAGGGTATAGGTATATTGATTGATATCTATTTTTTGTCAAATAAAAAAGGCGGCCATGTTTTAATGGTCGCCAAATAGATTGTGTAGTGGAATAGTTAGTCAAATTCAATTAGAAGAGAAAACTCGCTTCCAAAGCCCATTTTGTTTGGGAGAATATTCCCTTCTAGGTCCCAACTAGCTCGGAAAAGTCTGCCTCGCTTAAAGACCAGCCATCCATCTATAACATTTTCTCTTACTTTTTCAATAAGGGCATCAAGGTTTTTCTTTTGGGTTCTTACTCTTTGTCCATTTTTGAGATTCCGATAAAATTCCTGCATATTTTCTCCTTTTTCTTAATGAATTTCTTTTCTCCAAAGATTTTTTTCCGACTCGAACCAAAAGGATAGCGCCTTAACAAAAGATTTGAGACGAAGAAATTGAATAAGGCTTTCTCCATCCGAAAAAGGTGCTAGATCGTCGATCTCTACACTTTTGAGTATTTCAATACCCTCCATTTTCCCGCCTTTTATCAGCTCAAGCGCAATTATCCATTTGGGGAATTTAATAGGGGTATCTTCTTCTACAAATCCGATAAAGTCTTTTGGAAAATCATAAATTTCACTCATTTTGAATTTCTTCCTATTAAAGTTTTTCCTGATATAACTTTCCAATCAAAATACCCAAAATCAAAATAATAATCATAAAAACCTGCGTTTGGTTCATCGATAGATAGCCATAAAGGCTAGTCTCAAAGCTATAAAGTTGGTAAATATCATAAAAATATTTGGAGAATCCCAAGGTGACAAAAAACACCAAAATTATCCCGGGAAAAATCACCCAAACCAACCAGAAAAATATTTTTGGCAACCAAAATCCAATTCCAGCCCCCAAAAAGGAGAATACTGCAGTTTGTACAACAAACGTCCAAAATTTCTCGGTGGAAAATCCAGCCAAAAAGCTCAAAAATGCGGTCGAACCAGCTATCACCAAAACCGCCCATCCAAGCCTTAACAACTCAACATGCTTTTGCTTCATAACATTCCCCTTCCATAAATTTTTAAGGTATGTGATAAAAAATCAATCTGGGGCGATACTAGACTCGAAAAACGAAAAAAGCAAGAGGACTATTAGTTTTAGTTCATAAAGTTTATCAAGTTTATAAAGCTATTAAGAATTTTTAACGTTCTAAAATAAAAAGTTGCCAAAAATTGCATAACTTTTCACTTTCTAAACTTTTACTTTTCTAACTTGTGTCAGTGTCCTCACCAAGAATCGAACTTGGATCTAGGGCTTAGGAGTCCCTTGTTCTATCCGTTGAACTATGAGGACGGGATAAAATTTCTAATTCACCTAATTTCTAATATAATGACGAATGACTAATATCGAATGACGAATCAATGACAAAATCCTAATATCAAAAAAATTTTTGTCATTTGGATTTCGGATTTGATTCGTCATTCGTCATTTGAAATTCGTCATTTTATTAGGTGAATTAGATAATTAAGTTAATTAGAAATTTTATTCACTTTTTCATAATTTCCAAATAAACATCGCTTGGAATTCTTATTTTTCCGATCTCTTTCATTTTTTTCTTGCCTTTTTTCTGCTTTTTAAGAAGCTTGTCTTTTCGGGTTCGATCTCCACCATAAAGTTTGGCTAAAACGTCTTTTCTCATGGCCGGCAAATTTTCCCGAGCCAAAATTTTCCCGCCGATTATCGCTTGCAGACTGACAGTGAATTGTTGACGAGGCAAGGTTTTTTTGAGCATTTTAATGAGTTTTTTTCCGATATCAAAAGCTTCATCCCTCACCACGATACGGCTCAATGATTCATTTCTTTCTCCCGCAATAAAAATGTCCAATCTTACCAGGTCTCCCCTGCGAAAACCGATTGGAACGTAATTAAGCGAGGCATAGCCGGCGCTAACCGATTTCAGCTTGTCATAGAAATTCATAATCACTTCACCTAAAGGCAGATTATATCTTATAATAGCTCTTTCAGCTTGTAAAAATTCTGTTGAGCGGTATTCCCCCCGGCTGTTTTCCAGCAGTTTTATCACACTTCCCAGATAATTTCTCGGCGTCAGGATTTCTGCCTCCACCCAAGGCTCTTCAATCAAGTCAATTACCGCCTGATCGGGCATTTGAGTGATACTGAATATTTCTTTCCACTCGTTTTTATTCTTTTCTTTTATGCGATAACGGACACTAGGCGTACTTAAAATAACTTCTAAATTAAATTCCCTCTCAATTCTTTCTTTGATTATTTCCAAATGCAAAAGCCCCAAACAGCCAATCTTAAAGCCCCTTCCCAAAGCAGAACTGGATTCTGGATCAAAAGTAAAGGCCGCGTCATTAAGATTTAGCTTGTTAAAGGCTTCTCTCAAATCTTCATAATCATTAGCTTCAGTCGGGTAAACACCTGCAAAAACCATAGGAACGCTCGGTTCGTATCCAGGAAGTGCCGGAGAATCTTCCAGATATTTCTTAAGCACAATTGTATCGCCTACCCGGCAAAGCTTGATATCCTTAAGTCCTGTTGCGATATACCCAACCTCTCCGCTTAACAAATATTCCGAAGGTGAAAGCGAAGGAACGAAATACCCCACTTCCAGAGCATTAGTAGTAGCTCCGCTTCCTTTAAGATAAACTTCTTGGTCTCTTCTTAGTTTACCGTCTATCACCCGAACATAAAGAATAACTCCTTTGTAAGCATCATAAATTGAATCAAAAATCAGAGCGCGAAACGGCTCTTCTTCATTTTTAATAGGAGGAGGAATTTTTTTAATCAAATATTCCAGAAGTTCTGGCACGCCTTTTCCTGTTTTTGCAGAAACCGCTAAAACTTCTTCGTTTTGCCCCAACATTTTGTGAATTTCTTTTGTCGTTCCTTCAATATCAGCACTCGACATGTCAATTTTATTGATAACCGGAATGATGGTCAATCCTTGTTCTAGGGCTAAATACAGGTTTGCTAAAGTTTGAGCTTGAATTCCCTGGGTTGCATCAACTAAAAGCAAGGCACCCTCCACGGCAGCAAGACTCCTGGAAACTTCATAGGAAAAATCTACATGTCCAGGAGTGTCGATCAAATTTAAAACATACTTTCTTCCGTCTAATTCATAATTCATACGAACAGGCTGAAGTTTGATAGTAATCCCCTTTTCCCGCTCCAAATCCATAGTATCAAGAAGTTGCTCCTTCATTTTTTTCGGGTCTATGGTTCCCGTCAGTTCCAGAAGACGGTCAGCCAAAGTCGATTTTCCATGGTCAATATGAGCAATTATCACGAAATTTCTAAAACTTGTTTGATCCATTTAGATGTTCTTTTTAAAAGAGGTAGGTCAGTTTTTTTAATACTCTTTCTAAAAATATCGCATAAAAATTGGAAATTGTCTTTTTAAAACTAGGGGATTTTCTATGGGAAAATCATAGTTTTAAAAAGACAATT
Organism: bacterium; assembly: GCA_021779915.1. Taxonomy (GTDB): domain Bacteria; phylum Patescibacteriota; class Minisyncoccia; order CAIUEV01; family CAIUEV01; genus JAJXZR01. The sequence goes on along the minus strand of JAJXZR010000005.1, from coordinate 7,116 downwards.
TCCAATTTTTATGCGATATTTTTAGAATTTTCAAAACATTTTTGAGAGAATCTATAAGCCGAATTTTGTTCATAAACCACAAGGGTTTGTGAGGCAATCATTTATCTAGCCCGTTTGTTACCAAACGGATCAAGCGGCACTCTATGAACCGCATAGGGTTCATAGCACGGCCTTGCACCGGGTGGGGTTTGCCACCAGTTGCCATCACTGGCAACGGAGAACAATAGCCTCGATTGTGATTAGTACTAAACCACAATCAATGCTTTCTTTGTTCACTTTTCACCTTTCTCCCCGAAGGGATAGTATTGTCTCTGTGGCACTTTCCCTCGGCCAAAATTGCTTTTGGCGCGGGTGGACGTTATCCATCACCCTTTTCCCAAAATCACAAGGATTCTGGGGGTGTTCGGACTTTCCTGTCGCCTGAGGCGACCGATTACCCGATTCTCTCAAAAATATCTTGAAAAGAGCAGTATTTATACCGTCAATTCTTCCCGTTTTTTTTGTCTGCGACTTTGAATCACTCTTCTCCCTCCCGGAGTACGCATCCTCTTCAAAAATCCATGACTCCTCTTACGGCTTTTAGCCTTAGGCTGATAAGTTCTTTTCGGCATTAGCTTGTAATAATACGATATTAATTTCTATATTCTTTTCTAACACAAAAGAGGGGAAGTGTAAAGACACATTAGTTAAAAGTTAAAAGTAGAAAGTTAAAAGTAGAAAATTTGGTTGACTATTATTTATATTAGAGCTATTAATTTCGGTTGATAAAAGCTCATTAAAAAGAGGGGGTCATATGGAGTCAGAAAAAAACTATCAGAATCAAATTAGGAAAATAAAGGATGATTTTTTAGAATTGGAAAAAGTGTTATTTCAAACCGAACAGATTGTAAGAAGAATTCTGATTGAAACAAATAAAAATGAGAATTTAGGCGAGGTGAATAGGCATAACCTATTGCAAATACTAAACGCACTCACATTCTTAATGACAGTCGCTCCCGAGGTAGAAAAAGCAGTTTTAAACAACTATCCAGAATTTATCATGAGAACTTACATGGAAGCCAGAAAAGATGATGTTATTTATCTCTATTAGAAAGGAGAAAAAGAAGTGGAAGTGGAAGTGGAAGTGGAAGTGGAAGTGGAAAAGAAAAGAAGAATGGTTGAGTACTCTGAGGAGTTGATGCAAGGAATCTCAAGAGATTTAACCAATATCGAGAAGAAGCTCTTTAGGCTTAAAGAACTTGCAGATGGAGATATTGTTAATCAAACGAGTTCTATGAGAATATCCCACATAATGGTGGTTGTAAACGATCTCAGGCGAGATATCCTAGTTATAATGGCGGAAATTTTTCGAAAATATCAACTATCTTTCGTCAATTTCTATCGGATATCCAACACTGGAAAACAAGAAGCAGATAAATGCCCAACGAAAAAAGGTGTGAATATCGGAGAGCATATCAATAACAGCAAACGCTTAGGACTAGGGTGAAAAAATGACTGAAACAGCAAGAATTTGCCCACCAATTTACAGAAGGAAGGAAGCTTTTCTCAATTGCAAGTTTTGTGGACCAAGAAACACCGATCATGCGGAATGTTGTCCAACAAGATTTAAAAACCCAAGAGAAAGGGAAGCAAAAGAAAGGGAATTTTTGAGAGGCTTCGAAGATGGATTAAAAAATCTTATCTTGCCCAATAAAGATTGTACTTTCACCTATCTGCTTGGTTTTGGTAAGGGTCTTTCCAAAAGACAAGAAAAATATGGCGATGATTCCCTCTACATTCCTTCTTGCGAAGAAGTAAAAGGAATCTGACACTTCAACAAACCAACTAAACTAAACCGGACTTTAAAAAAGCTCCGGTTTTTTATTTTGATTTTCATTTTATCTTTTTTTTAGAAAAATTTTATTTATTTGTATTAGAATAATACTAATTAATATCATCCTGTCATCCTGAACTTGTTTCAGGATCTCTGGTTCTGTATTGATTCGGAGATCCTGAAACAAGTTCAGGATGACAAAGGTCTTTTTAACTCTTCACTTTTGACTTTGAACTTAAACACCCCCATCAGTTTAATCCCCGGTATCGGATACCGCTACAAAGACGCTCTTAATCAAAGAGGTATTCACAAAGCGAAGGATCTTCTTTTTTATTTTCCCTTTCGCTATGATGATTTTAGTGAAATTAAGAAAATTAAAGATTTGAGGTTAGGTGAAAAAGTGACCATTGAAGCCACTTTGAAGGGAATCCAGAAGAAAGAGTCTTTTCGTAGACGAATGGTAATAATTGAAGGAGTGGTTTCTGATGATTCCGGATCCCTCAAAATTGTTTGGTTTAATCAGCCTTATTTATTAACTGCCCTACAAACAGGAAAAACTTACCGTTTCAGTGGCAAAGTTGATTTCAATGGAGGAATGCTGGTTTTGGGAAATCCATCTTTTGAAAAAAACGATAATCCCACTGTTAACACCGGCAGTTTGTTGCCAATCTATCACGAGGATAGGTTGTTGACTTCGAGATGGCTTCGAGGCAAAATTTTTCCTTTGCTTTCTCTTGCCGACAAAATACCTGAGACTCTGCCTCAAATAATTTTGAAAAAATTTAGTTTACTTGGTCTTTCTGAATCGATTAAGGAGGTTCATTTTCCTTCTTCTGCCGAAAAAAGGGATCAATCCAGAAGAAGACTGGCTTTCGAAGAATTGTTTTTAATCCAGCTTTATCTTTCTTCTCAAAAACTCAAATGGCAAGCTAATCCAGCTCCTGAGATTCCCATTAAAATTGATCTGATTAAAAAATTCCTGAAAAAACTTCCTTTTAAACTCACTTATGCTCAAAGAAAAGCGGCTTGGGAAATTGTCCAGGATTTAAATAAAAATTATCCGATGAACCGGCTTCTTGAAGGAGATGTTGGTTCAGGAAAGACCGTTGTTTCTGCTATTGCTGCCCTGGCAGTGGCGAATGAAGGCTTTCAGACCGTATTTCTAGCTCCTACAGAAATTCTGGCAATTCAACATTTCAAAACCCTAAAGAAAATTTTGGCAGATTTTTTCTCTAAGGAAGAAATCGGGGTTTTTACCAGGTCAAAGCAGGAAACCGCTAAGAAGAAAGAAACTAAAGAAGCTCTCATCAAAAAAATTAAGCAGGGAAAAATTAAGATAATTTCCGGTACTCATGCTATTTTGCAGGAGAATATTCAGTTTAATAATTTAGGTTTTGTAATCATCGACGAACAGCACCGTTTCGGTGTCGAGCAAAGATCAAATTTGCAAAAGAAAATCAAAGAGATCGGAAAATCCATTCCTCACCTCCTTTCTATGAGTGCCACACCTATTCCAAGAACCTTGGCCTTGGCGGTTTATTCAGACTTAGACTTGTCCATCTTAAACGAACTTCCGATGGGCAGACAAAAAATCATCACCCGAATTATCCCACCCGTGAAAAGAGGTGATATGTATGAATTCATCAGATCTGAAGTGAAAAAAGGACGACAAATTTTTGTTATTTGCCCATTAGTTGAAGATAAAAATACCGTTACAGAGGAAGTTTATCCTTTTCTAACACATGATTATACCAAACTTTCCGAGCAAGAAGTAAAAGCAGCCGTTAAAGAGCAAGAAATCCTTCAAACAAAAGTGTTTCCCGAATTCAAGGTGGGACTTCTTCATGGAAGAATGAAGGGGAAAGACAAAGAAAAGATTATGATGGATTTTAAAGCTAAAAAAACTCAGATTCTGGTTTCTACTTCCGTAGTCGAGGTGGGGGTGGATATTCCTAATGCAACCGTCATGTTGATTGAAGGGGCTGAGAGATTCGGACTAGCCCAACTCCACCAATTTAGAGGGCGTGTAGGAAGGGGAAAACACCAATCTTATTGTTTTTTACTTCTCTCTGAAGGCAGTATAAAAGCTAATCAAAGACTCAATGCAATTGTAAAATGCGAGGACGGATTCGCTCTTGCTGAGCAGGATCTTAAGATCCGCGGTCCCGGAGAATTCATCGGCACCCGACAATCCGGCCTTCCTGACCTCACCATGGCTAATCTCTCAGATTCAGAACTAATCAAAAACGCTAAAGAAGGAGCAGAACTAATCCATTCTCTCGGCAAAGACCTAGGATCTTTTCCGATTCTTAAAAAAAGGCTGGAAAGCTTTGAGAAAGAGTTTCATGGAGAGTAGTAACATGTCATCCCGGGCTTGACCCGGGATCCAGGAGTATAGCATTAATCTAATAAAATGCTCTTTTGTTTAGTTTCTTAAAAATACACACTAAAATAAAATTCTATGAGTCTAACTGGATCCCGGGTCAAGCCCGGGATGACACGAGGTTTTAATTTTATTCTGTTTAAAAATTAAGAAATTAGGATTATTTAAAAATTGTAAAAATTTAAAAATTACAAAATTTTATCTATCTCTCCTCCTCCCAAAACCTCATCCCCTCTATAAAAAACGGCTGATTGACCAGGAGTAATGGAACGATTTGGCTCGGCAAGAGTTACTCTGATTATATTCTTGCAGATTTCTATCGTGCAAGATATTGGTTTGCTTCTGTAACGGATTTGAACTTTTGTTCGGAAATTATTGCTTTCAGGCTTATTTATCCAAATTACTCTTTTTAATTCAAACTCCTTATGTAAAAACGCAGGGTCATTTATATCTTCAGTTACTTTGATTTGATTTTTTTTAGTATTTTTTGCAACAACATAAAGTGGTTTATGTCCTCCTATATTACCAATTCCCACTTTTTGACCCTCGGTAAAAAACCAAGCCCCGTCGTGACGTGAAATAATCCTTCCTTCACAATCAACAATTTCACCTTGCTTTTGGGGTAATATTTTACGCGAAAAACCGGAAAATTCTTCCGGAATAAAACAAAGTTCTTGACTCTCCGGGGTTTGAGAAAAATTTTCCGAAAAAACTTCCTTGGCAATCTCTCTCACTTCGGACTTTCGGAAAGATCCTAAGGGAAAAATAATGTTGGGAAAAATACTTTGCGGTACTCGATAGAGAAAATAACTTTGGTCTTTCGTTTCATCAAGTCCTCTTTTTAATTTCCATATCCCTTTTTTCTTTGTTATTCTGGCATAGTGACCAGTAGCCAAATTTTCGCATCCAAGAAATTTAGCCTTTTTAAAAAGTAATCCAAATTTGATTTTAGGGTTGCAGAAAGGACAAGGGTTGGGAGTAAGTCCCTTTTTATACGCATTCCAAAAGGGTTCCCATATCTCTTTTTCAAATTCATCTCGAACATCAACCACGTGGAAAGGGATACCAAGAGAACTAGCAATAAGAGCGGCCCTGCCTTCAGATTCCCGCCAAACAGCAAGTGCCGGATGATCAAATTTTAAACGCAAAAAAAATCCTTCCACTTCAAAACCCTGTTTTTTTAGAAGATAAGCAACGACAGATGAATCAATTCCACCGGAAAGGGCAACGGCAACTTTAGGCATAGCAAAAAATATTATATTAGCGAGTTTATTATAAATAGGTAATTTTAAATTTCAAATTATTCATGTGGCCTTTCTATTATAAAGAACTTCTAAAAATCGGAAATCCCAAATCTCAAGTAGGCATCTCTACTTGTTGGACTATTTGCGATGAGATTATTAAAGAGATACCCAATAGCCTTTATGCAGTAGCTGGCCAGCTTTACACCAAGAACGGCTTGAACTATATGGTGCGCAACTTGCTTCTTAATAAAAATATCCGTTATTTAATTCTTTGCGGTCAAGACAGAGGAGGATCAGGAGAAGCCCTAAGAGAACTTTGGAAAACAGGGAAAAGCAACTATTTACACAAAGAGATTGAGGAAAAAGCTCTTAAAAACATGATTGAAAATGTCCAATTGATTGATTTAGCAAACGAAAATAATGGTAATTTAATTAGGAAAGCAATTGAACCACTTAATCAAGATCTTCCTTCCTATGGAAAAACGGAAAAATTTCCTGAACCCAAGGAAAGAGGGCGAACAGATCTTCTTTGCCATTTCCCTACTGATTCTTCAGTTTTTAAGGTAAGAGGAAAAAATGTAGCGGAAACTTGGCTCAAGATATTAAAAAATATTCTCAAATTTGGTGACGTGAAAGAAACTGATTCAATGAAAATCAAGGAAATTTTGAACGTGACGGCTGTTGTTGAAAATGAAGATGCAGACAATTTTTTCTTACCGGAATATTTGGGATTTAACGAAAAGAAACTTAATAGCTATCTTCCGCAAATCTTAGAAAAGGAGAAATTCGATGGTCTCCACTACACTTATGGAAACAGATTGAGAGGTCATTTTGGGGTTGATCAATTGGAAGAAATAATTAAAAAATTAAAAAATGATCGGAATGCTCGGGAAGCAGTCGGAGTTCTTTTTGATCCAAGAGTGGATGTTAAAGCCGAGCATCGTCCTTGTATTACTTTAATTCAGGCACTTTTTAATCAAGATAAACTGAATTTGAACGTTTATGTTAGAAGCCATGACATGTTTGGAGGCTGGCCACTTAATGCTTTTGGGATGAGAAAATTACAACAAAAAATAGCTCGGGAAGCAAATCTGCCAATAGGTGTTTTAACCTTTATTTCCGCCAGTGCTCACATTTATGATTTTAATTGGGAGGAAGCCAAAAAAATTGTAGAAAAAAATTCGGATAGGTCTTTTGAAAATGATCCAAGAGGATTTTTTAAGATCGATATCGATAAAGAAAATAAGAAAATTAAAGCGGAACATTTTTCACCTGGGGGGCTTTCTCTTCAGTCTTTTACTCAAAGCGTTGAAACTCCAAAAGCAGCTTTGGAGCTGGCTCGCCAAATCGAAAATAGCTTGGGGATATCCTTAACATCACACGCTATTGATCTTGGAATTGAGCTCCAGAAAGCTGAAACAGCACTTAGATTAGGGGTTGATTATGTGCAGGATCAACCATTTCTGTTTTAGAATTGTTTTTTCACTGTCATCCCGGGCTTGACCCGGGATCTAGAAGAATAGAATTAATCTAGTAAAATTCTAAATTCGGTACTGGTGTAGAAATCATGACTTTTTTTTAACCTTTTTCCTTAAAAATTTAATCCAATTGTAATACTTTGGAAGATTTACACAAGCAAGTTGGAGGGGGGATTTTCCGTTACGGTGTTTAAGTTT
>JAJXZR010000024.1 GCA_021779915.1 bacterium | reverse complement strand
ATTTTAACCAATTTTTTGAATGTGGTTTTTGGTTCCCATCCAAGCTTTTCTTTGGCCTTGCTTGCATCTCCTAAGAGGAGATCCACTTCTGCCGGACGATAATACTTGGGATCAATTCTAATCAAAACATTGCCGGTTTTTTTGTCAACTCCAACTTCCTTTAGTCCTCTTTGTCTCCACTGAAAATTGATTTTTAGAAGCTTCGCACACTCTTCTACAAATTCTCTCACACTATGGGTCTCACCTGTAGCTAAAACATAATCATCCGGGCTTTCTTGCTGGAGAATAAGCCACATTCCTTCTACAAAGTCTTTGGCATAGCCCCAGTCTCTCTTTGCATCTAGATTGCCCAGATACAGGCAATTGTCTTTCCCTGCCATTATTCTGGCAAAACCTCTGGTGATTTTTCTTGTTACAAAGGTTTCTCCTCTTCTCTCTGACTCGTGATTAAAAAGAATGCCGTTACAGGCAAAAATCCCGTAGGATTCACGATAATTTACCGCTATCCAATAGGCATACATTTTAGCGCAAGCATAAGGAGATCTGGGATAAAAGGGAGTCTTTTCCGATTGAGGAATTTCTTTAACTTTGCCATAGAGTTCGCTCGAAGAAGCTTGATAAAACTTGGTCTTAATTCTCGAATCTCTAATAGCCTCGAGGATTCGAACCGCTCCTAGTCCAACAACATCGGCAGTGTACTCTGGAATGTCAAAACTCACTCGGACATGGCTTTGGGCTCCCAAATTATAGATTTCATCAGGAGTAATTTTCTCTAAAATACGGGTAACATTGCTTGAATTAGACAAGTCCCCGTAGTGAAGGAACATTTTCACCCCATTAACATGTGGGTCTTTGTAAAGATGGTTGATTCTCTCAGTATTAAAGGAACTAGAGCGCCTAATAATACCATGAACTTCGTACCCTTTTTTGAGCAAAAGCTCGGTTAAGTAAGAACCGTCTTGACCAGTAATGCCCGTAATCAAAGCTTTTCTTTTCATCTCTATTGACTCCTTTGCTTTCGTTTCCGTGTAATATGCTTTTGAACCTAAAATCTTGTTGCAAATTTTTAAAGAACTAATTCCTTCTTCTATTCTAAAAAAACAGAAATGTAAAGGGATTTGCTGTTAATGAGGCTTGGAAAGTTAGGAAAGTTAGAAAAACTGGAAAGACTTATTTTTTCGATTTTCTCCCTCCCCGATCCACAAATCCAAAAACCCTTTTAGGTTTTTCCTTCTCAATCATCATTCTCTTTATCGCATCAAAAACAACCCGAAACTTCTGATCGTATCTTCTTTCCATATCTTCCACCTTAAGCCGAAGATTTCTGTTTCCGGCGAGCATTTGGCGGATTCGAGTAAAAGTTCGGACTATTTGAATATTAACTTGAATGGCTTTTTTGCTTTTGAGAATACTAGATAACATTGCTACACCTTGTTCTGTAAAGGCGTAACTTTTGTAGCGTGTTCCACCCCAACTTGAGGTGCCAAAATGGTACCTCAAGTTTTCAGTTTCTTTTTCGGATAATTCAAATAAAAAATCAGATGGGAAACGATCGACATTTCTTTTAACAGATCTTTTCAAGGCTTTTGTTTCAACTCCATAAAGTTCCGCCAAATCTTTGTCCAGCATTACTTTTCTTCCCCTGATGAGGAAAATCCGGCTGACGATTCTTTCTTGAGGCAAAATTGGCTCTTCATCTTTTTGCATTTTGGTTGGAATTAAATTGGTTAGGTTTCTGATTAATGAGATTTGACAAAAATACTGTCTTGATTTAGCTTACTAGTAGATTAGCGAAAGCAAATCGAGAACTCTATAGCTTAAGGGCTCCGCAAGGAGTCCTTTTTGCATTTCTCAGCAAGTTGTTTCTTTTCTCCAACAAATAAATTCTTTGATTTTTTGAATATCATAAATTACTAATCCTTTTTCTCGTAAATCGTTAAGTTCGGTTGCTACTCGTTTAACTGTAGCAAAAAGATAGACTTTTTTACCATCTTTCAAAAGTTGTTCTATAGGATCAGCAAAATCGCTATCTCCGCTCCACAAAATAAAAGTTTCTGTATTATTTTTATCACAATCAATTAAAATATCTCTTCCGATTTCTACGTCAAAATTGCATTTTTTGTCTTCGAGATACAGAATTTTTTGTTTATTCAACTCCTGTAGTCGGAGATTTAGATATTCAATCGTTTCTATCTTTAGCTTTTGGAGGAGAGGTTTTCGAATAAAATTTTCTAAAATGACGGAAGAATTCATTGGTATGCTTGATACATCAATATATTTCCTCATAATTTTTACAGGCTTGGTTTTTAATTCGTATCCTAAACGATTAAGATTCTGATTAAAGTCCTTGGAATATTTATCGCCAGTTAAAGTGCCATTATAAATTTTTATAGCCCTGATAGTTTCAAAAGATTCAAATAATTGCTTCAGTCTTTTGAGATCAATATGCCATTTCAACTTGTTTGCCCAAGGTCTAACATTAGCATAATCAATGTAAATATTAGTAGCTCGACTAAATATTTTTTCAAGCTCTTCGATCTTGTGAGGAAATTTACCGGCTATCTGCTTTATTCTATCAGTTTTTGGTTTAAACATTTTTTAAATTTAGAATAATTGATTTCAGAATAGCAAATCAAAGATAAAAAAATTATAAAAAAAAGATAAAATGAAAATCAAGATCGAATTGACAATCGTCTAATATTCGTATATTATATGACTAATTAAATAGTTTAAAACCT
>JAJXZR010000010.1 GCA_021779915.1 bacterium | reverse complement strand
CTAAAAGAGTGATTGCAATTGATAAAGGAAATGTCATTCGAGATCAAAAGGAAGGGAAGTATATGATATGAGTTCATAAAGTTCATAAAGTTCATAAAGTTCATAAAGTTCATAAAGTTCATAAAGAATCTTAAAAGATGTTTGTCTGAATAACTTTATAAACTTTATCAACTTTCTAACTTTATAAACTAATCTATGTTTTGGATTACTTTTTGGAGAGGATTAAAGGCGGGGACGAAGAATTTTTTTCGCAATGGCTGGCTTAGTGTGGCGACAATTAGCATTATTGTCTTAACGCTTTTTATTATCAACACAGTTTCTTTAATTACCGTTGTTTCAAATAAAACTTTGGAAGATATTCAAAAGAAAATAGACATTAGTATTTATTTGAAAAACGGCACCAGCGACGATCAGGGGAAACTTTTTGCGGACAGCCTAAGGAAATATCCAGGAGTGAATGATGTTAAATATATTTCTAAAGATGAGGCGCTTGTTGTTTTTAAGGAAAAACATAGCAAAGACGATATTATTCTTCAATCACTCGAAGAATTAGGGAATCCGCTTCAAACCTCGGTTAGTATTAAGATCGACAAACCGGAAAACTATCAGGTGGTATTAGATCGAATCAATGGAAGCGAGTACAAAGATATTGTGAGCGAGCTTGATTATTATTCGGAAAAAAAGCCGATGATCGACAAGCTGAATGGCATTATTCAGACAATTAAAAAGGCGGGAGCAATTATTATCGTGATTTTTTCGGTAATCGCTATTCTTGTTACCTTCAATTCAATTAGACTTACGATGTACAGTTATAAAAGAGAGGTGGAAATAATGAAACTAGTGGGCGCCAATCCTTGGTTTATCCGTCTTCCTTTTATTTTTGAAGGAGTACTTTATGGATTTTTCGGAGCGTGGATTTCTATTTTTATTTTTTATCCTTTTGTTTATTTTTCTTCCCCTTTTATTACTCAGATTTCTCCGGGGGTGAATGTGGTTGATCTTCTCTCACAATATGCATTGATTCTAGTTTTAACTCAAATAGGAAGCGGGATTCTTCTTGGTTCGCTGAGCAGTTTTATTGCGATAAGGAAATATTTGAAAATTTAAGATCAATAAATTTTTTTGATAACCACGTGTCATCCCGGGTCCCTGCCTGCCGGTAGGCAAGAAGCCCGGGATGACACAAACCAGTTATAATTTTTCTTTGTTTTAAAATTTTAACAACTAATTTTATGAAAGCTCTAATAACCGCTGGTGGTCAAGGCACTAGACTTCGACCGATAACTTATACTATCAACAAGCATCTCTTCCCTATCGCCAATAAGCCGATGATTTTTCATGCCTTGGAAAAAGTGGCGGCCGCAGGCGTAAAAGAAGTGGGGATTAATATTAATGAAGGAGATAAAGAACTTCCCAGCGTGGTAGGAAGTGGAAAAAAATTCGGAGTGAAAATTACCTATTTAGAACAAAAAGGAGGCGCTTTGGGTTTGGCTCACATTATAAAAAATGCGGCCGACTGGATTGGTAAAGACGATCTTTTGTTTTATTTAGGTGATAATATTGTTTCTGCCGATCTAAAATCATTGATAGACAAGTTTTATCGGGAAAAGCTGGATTGTCTCTTGACACTTTCTAAAGTTAGGGATCCCAAAAGGTTCGGCGTTCCGATAATTAAGAAAAATCGCATTACAAAAGTAGAAGAAAAACCCCAGAATCCAAAAAGCGATTTTGCAGTAACAGGTATTTACGTCTATCGCCCAGTCATTATTGAAGCGACCAAGAAAATCAAATCCAGCAAAAGAGGCGAATTTGAAATATCGGATGCTCACACTTATCTCATAAATAAAGGATGTAAAGTGGGTTACGAGGAAATTACTGGCTGGTGGAAAGACACGGGAAAGCCAGAGGATCTTTTGGAGGGAAATAGCTTAATATTGAACACACTTCGAGGATATGATGTTCCTTTTAAAAATTTGAAGGAAGAATGGAAAATTGAGGGAGCCGTTAAAGTGGGTAAAGGAACAAAATTTAAAGGAAATGTAGTTCTTAGGGGACCGGTTGTAATTGGAGAAAACTGCATCATAGAAGATTCTTGTATTGACCCTTACACCTCTATTGGAGATCGAGTGGAAATTTCCAAAACGGAAGTTTCCCATTCAATTGTTTGTGACGATGTAAAAATAAAAGATTGCGGAGTTCGTATCGTAGATAGCCTCTTGGGGAGAAATTCCATTGTCAAAGCCCAAGGCCACACCCTTCCAAGCGGGCACAAACTGATTATTGGTGACAATGCGCAAGTAGAGCTTTGATATAGAATTTTCAATTTCTAATTTCTAAATTTCATAATTTTCAAACAAAAAACACGTGTCATCCCCGGCGTGTCGACCGGGGATCCAGGAAGATAATGTTATATTAGCCTAATATCATTCTCCTGGATCCTCGCTTTGTGCCACCGCTAAAGCTAAGGCGACACGCGGTCGCAAGGATGACACACTAGACGGATATTGTTTAAAGAATTGTCTCCTTAGGCGACCCGCCTAGGGCGGGAAAATTGGAAATTGAAAATTTTAAAATCCTCTATGCAGAACTATCTTTACGTTGAAATTGATGAGGAAATAACCTCTGTTATAGGCAAGTTGAGGCAATTTGACAAAGGGCAGATTTTCTTGGTGGTACCCAAAGGAGCTTTAATTGCGGGAAGTCTTGTTAATTTGAAACTGTTGGAAAAAGAAGCTCGTCGGCTTAAAAAGAATCTGGTTTTTGTTTCTCCTGATGCCCACGTTCGCAAACTAGCGGAAAAAGCGGGGCTTCAAATCAAAAGATACGTCGCAAAACCGGAAGAGCCGGAAAAAAAGCCTGTTTTGGAAAGGACTTTTGCAAACGTCGAGATTCCTAATTCGCCTCAAAAACTTTCAGGATGGGAAGAGGAAGCAGCAAAGCAGGAACTCAACGCATTGATGGGAAAAATTCCGGAAGAAAAGAAACAAGTTGTCCCTCAGTCTGAAGATAATTCCCCTCAACCGATTCTAACTGTCCCAACCTCCGGAGATCTCTCCCCTACCAAAGGACCGGTGGACCTCAGAAATATGAAAAAGCCAGTAAAATTGTCAGTCGGAGTTTTTGGCAACCCCGTGGTAATTAAACCGAAGCCTAGGCTTGCTCCTGAAGCGGATATCAACCAAAACAAAAGCGATTCTGCGATTGATCTTGATTTTAAGAAAGATCTTGGCCTGGCGGAAAAGTACGAATCTTTTGCTTCCAAACAAAAAGAACTTCCCTCTTTTAAAACTATCCCACTGGAGAACCTGGAAGAGACTCGAGTTGAAGGGAGGATGGACATCTCAAGCAGTAACAAAAGTGATGGCAATGAAGAAATCAAGCGTAAACCAAAGTTTTCTCCAAGTCCCTTTCGAACAAAAAAATTAAGACAAAACCCTCCAGCACAAAATTTTCTTTCTGTTCCTCAAAAAGCAAGCGAAAACGTCCCGGAACTAATAAAAAAAGGAGCAAAATTGGAAACTAAAGCGGAAGACAACGATACTGTTTTGAAACATAAAGAGTTGGAAGAACAAAGGCTTGACAAAATCAAGTTCTTTGATCGGGAAATGGCCAGTTTGACACTTAAAGAGAGGGAGCGTTTGAAGGATTTATGGATGGAACAAAATGGTTCAATTCGAAGCAGGATTGCTAAAGTGAAAAGTGGCATTGACCTTCGATATGACAAAAACAAAGAGCCTCAAAAAGCTGAAGTTTTGCGTCAAGACGGTGTTTTTCTCAAAACTACCCACCAAATAGTGGGTGGCGAAGGCGGGAAAATTCTCGATCTTCGAGCGAGCTATCAGCCACTGGTTTCTCCGGTAGAGGACAAAGAACCTAAGATGAAAAATTTTCCGGAAACAAAGAGTAAAAAGTTTGTTATTCTTCCTGTTTTTAATATAAAATTGTTTATCGCTTTTGTGATCGGAATAATTTTTGTTTTGGTCTTGATTTCAGCTATTATCATTCCCTCGGCGGATATCAAAGTTAAACCGAAAAATCAGTCGACTGATCTTGATATTAAAGCAACTGTAAGCGGAGAGGTTTCGACTGTCAATCTTGATCAGCATTTAGTTCCGGGTAAACCGATCCATTTCAAAGTCAGAGAGGAACAAGATTTTACGGTTTCCTCGCAGGCGGAAATCAAAGACAAAACTCAAGGTCAGATTGTGATTTATAACAAGTCGGTTAATCCTCTTTCTCTCAAGGCGGGGGCTCTTATTAAGTCGCTGGATGGAAAAAAATTCACCCTCATTGACCAAGTTTTGATTCCGGGAGCGAAAATAACTTCTTCGAACAATAATTCCAACAGTAACGCAAACACGAATAGTAATGCTAATAATAATGCCAATGGCAATAACAACACCAACAGCAATACCAATGCTAATTCTTCAGTAACCAAGCCCGGAAGCGCCGTTGTTAATGTCGAGGCGGAACAAGGAGGAAAAGAGTTTGGTCTGGAAAAGGGTTCTTTGACCATTCCAGGTCTTGCGGGAACCGATTTTGATGGTTTGGTAACAGTGGAAGTGGCAAAAGCCATAACAGGAGGAGATACGCGCAATGTTGCGACTGTTTCCAAAGATGACTTGAATAATGCCGAAAATGCACTCTTAGATAAAGCTAAAAATGACGCTCCGGCTGAATTGGATAAAAATGTTAAGTCTAATCAAGATATTCCCCAAAGTTACAAATCGTTGCCAATCCAAGTCGAGAGCCAGTCTTTCTCTTCCGACAAAGGGGAAGGAACTCAGGCGGATTCATTCAAAGGCATTTTGGAAGTTTCTTTCTTTACCCTCATGTATAATCAGGATGATCTGGTAAACTTGGCCAAAAGCCTTTTAAAACAGGATCTAACCGATAAAGGAACAATAGAAATTATTTCTATTGATGTGACCGGAAGCACTCCTCTTTCAAATAAAATGGATGTGAATTTGAAAACTAATTATAAAATTCAAAATGATCTTAATCTGGACGATATTAAAAGACAAATTGTGGGCAAGAAAAAACAGGAAGCGATTGATTTTTTGAGTGGAAACCAGCAAATCGAAAGTTTTAATCTCGACCTCTGGCCCCGCTTCCTCCCCAATATGCCGTTGCTTGGGAATAGAGTAAAAGTGGAAAAAGAGTGAGAATGTCGCATAAGTTTTATAAGTCTAATAAGTCATATAAAAAAATGCAAAACAAAACAAAAGTCTATGTAATAGCCGGGGTCGTTCTGTTTCTTCTGATTGCACTAATCTTGGCTTTTTCCCTCAGGAAAAAACCGCAAACGACTTCTTCTCCCCAGAAACAAGCTTCTGTCCCCCAAAAAGTGACACTGGAAGAAAAGCTGGACAGTCCGACCATCGGAATTTCCATTAGTTATCCCAAAAGCTTTAAGGTAGTTAAAAACGACAATCAAAATTTTTCTCTGGTCGACAACAGCAACTCGTCAGTTATGATTAACATTCAAAAACTGGCGCAAAATTCCACTGGAAACTCAAAAGATATCTATTCCCTGATCGACAGCCTTAAAAAAAGTTTTCTCAAAATCGACCCCAAAGGCAAATTCTTTAACGAAACCAAATTCTTGAAAAACCAAAACAACAATGCCGAAAAATTCCCCGGAATCGGCTTCGAAGTCCAATATTCTTTCCAAGGAAAAGACATCAAATATTTCTTAGCCGCCATCCAAAAAGGTTCGGACTACTACATATTCTCCCTCTCTGCACCTCTCAGTGACTATCCCAACAAAATCGGGGTGATTACTTCAATGCTCGGGACTTTGAGTTTGAAATAGTAGGAATTAATAAATAGAGAAAATGAAAACCAGGTAAATAAGAAAAGTTTGTGGATAGTTCAAAGTAAAGATGATTATGGAAAATAAAAATAGATATTAAAATCCCTCTTAAAAACGAATATTTTCCTTTACTGAAGATAAAAATGGGGTATAATAGGAAAGATAAATGTTCATCAATTTCCAATGATTCCCGCTTTTGTAAAACCTTTTTTGTGGTCTTTTGATCAAAAAAATATTGACTCTGATAAGCACAAAAAGGCTATTGTCAATCAGGTTTTAAATTATGGAGACTATCGTTCCAGCGACTGGGTTTTTCGGTATTATGGGAAAAAAGAAGTAGAAAAAATCGCTTCAAAAATTCCCTTGGGCCAATGGGATAAAAAATCTTTAGCTCTTTGGTCTTTAGTCCTCAAAATTAAACCAGGAAAAAGAAGCTCCAAAATAAATCAAGCTCTATGAAAAAAGATCTTTTTTACAGTATTCTAGATGCCAAACGCAAAACAACACTGCCGTTTTTAAAAAATTTTAAAAGTGAATTCTATTTAGCCGGCGGGACTGGGCTGGCTCTCCAAATTGGACACAGAGACAGTATTGATTTTGATTTTTTTTCACAAAAACCTTTTGACGCCAAAAAATTATTTGAAAAAATTCAAAAGATTTTCAAGAATCAAAAATTAAAAAAGATTCAAGAGGAAAAGGATACCTTGACTGTAATCATAGATAAAAAGGTCAAATTAAGCTTTTTCTATTATCCTTACAATCTCGTCAAAACAAAGATTGACACGGAATATTTTTATCTAGCTTCCAAAGAAGACATCGGGTGTATGAAACTTTCTTTCATTATTAGCCGAGCGGTCCTACGCGATTTTGTTGATCTATATTTCATTTTACAAACGGTACCCCTTCAAGAATTACTGATTTTAAGTGAAAAAAAATTCCCTGAATTAGACAGAAACTTAATCCTAAAAAGCCTGGTTTATTTCGAAGATATAGTCCTAGAGCCCATTAATTATAAACAAGAAAAAAAATTGGCTTTTTCGGATATTAAAAAATTTTTGGAAGGAGAGGTAAAAAAATATTTGATGGAGAAATAAAGAATCAAACATTATTAAAGAATCAACTGAAACATTTCTCATAAGTTGTAAAAAACCAAAATGCGAGAAAAATTTTCATCAATTGAAAGGGTGATAGGGAGTAATAACCAAGATCTTCCCGAGAGGGAAAGAAAAGAGATTAGCGAAAGTATGGAATTTATTTTCAAAAATCAAGATGTTTATAAAAAAAGTTTACTCGAAGCTTATGGAAAAGTTGATGATATTCCCGACGAATTCGTTCGTATTATTTTTTTCGAGAGAGAAAAAACGTCCGAAGAAGAAAGAATTATTGATTTTGCCAATAAAAAAACTAATGAACTTCGAAAAAAATATGGGCTTTTAGAACTCAATATTCCCTTAAAAAACGTTTATGTGGTGCCAAAAGAAGCTCCTTGGCCTAAAAATTTTCAAACTAAAAGTTATTATAATCCTCTCGGTCAATTTATAGTTTTAAGCGAGGAAAGAAAAAAGAAACTTAATAATTCTAATCTTGTTTTTGCGGAGGATGTTTTACATGAAATGATGCATTTTAAATCTTATAATTCAATCCAAAAATCAAATAGCGATTCCTATTTTGGATATAGGTCAGGTTTGAGAATAAGTAAAAAAAACAATATTCGGGGAGCTTATTTTGGCAATCTTGACGAGGCTGTAGTGGAAGAATTAACCATGGAGGTGATTAATAATTCCAAAAACGATCCTCTTTTTAAAAAAGAAGTTGAACAAACCAATGGAATTAAACAATTTTTCACCAGTCAAAAAACGAGCGAAGGCGAGCCGGCAATAACAGGAGAAGAATATTATATGAATATTGATCAGGAAAATTTAACGTTGTGGTCGGCGCAATTTGGTAGAATACGCGAAAGAAAAATTTTGAATAAGTTGATTGGGAAAATTTATCACAATAATTCCGAAATGTTTAAAGATGAAAAAGAAGTGTTCGGTTTATTTGCTGAAGCCGTAATGACTGGAAGAATAGTTCGCCTAGGAAGACTAATTGATAAAACTTTTGGTAAAGGAACGTTCAGGAAAATTGCCGAATTAGATGACAATATTGATCTACAAGAAGAGTATATTGAGAATTTAAAATTTAAGTGATTTTTAAATGGAAGAAAAAAACGGAAATTATCGAATAAAAAGTGTACTATTGTTAGTTTTTTCCGCGATAGTCAGTTTGCAGTTTTATTGGATTGCTTTTTCTTTATTCGAGCTTTTTTTAGAGCAAAAATATCTTTCTTTAGAAAATAACAAAATACAGCAGGAAGAAAATACTTCCATCTCTTTGGGAGCTGGATTTGACACGATTCCCAAAGTAATCATCACTAAAGTTGTCGGACAGGCAAATAGTTATTCTATTCGGGCGGTGGTTCAAGATATTGCAGAAAATATTTCCGTTCAATCAATACGAAAAGGAATATTCAAGGGAGCCAATACTGAAGAAGGAAAATTAATAATGGGGCAGGCAGGAGCTATATTGGATAATCCAGGTGGCAAATACAATTTTATACCGGGAAAACAGATTCAAGCATCAACTCTCGAAGGAGTGGAAGGAAGATCTCTTCAAGTTGGCGGACAAGATGTTTGGCTTCTTGATTCGCAATCAAGCCAACAATTGGTTAAAAACGAGTTGAATCAAACCAGACAAGAGATTGTGGATGCTGGATTAAATGCTAATAACTTTCTTGATCAAGCCGTATTTAAAGATATTCCTTATGTTAATCCTGAGACCGGAGAAGTGCAGCGTTTGATTACTGGTTCTCGTTCCAATGTGGAGTTTGCTAACGCTGCCAAAATAGAACATGTTGATAAAGCTACAGGAAAAATCACCGAACTAGAGATTACTCCCGAACTTA
The DNA here is from genome assembly GCA_021779915.1 of bacterium. Taxonomy (GTDB): domain Bacteria; phylum Patescibacteriota; class Minisyncoccia; order CAIUEV01; family CAIUEV01; genus JAJXZR01. Next base: position 2,113 of record JAJXZR010000010.1, on the reverse strand, counting down.
AGGATGCTTTTAACAACTATGTGCGTCAGGCTGGACATGATTTGGATACGAGGCTGGCGGACACTAGTAAGCCTCTTGAAATGGTCAATGGAGAAAAGATCCCCTGGAAAAATGTTCCGGAAGATGTGAAACCGTTTTTTTCCGATGCCGAAAGAAACGGTGGAGTTTTAAAAGATTACACTCGCTCGATGGGTGCTGACGGGGAAGATCTACCTGTTAGCGAATATTGGAAAATTACACGTCCGGATGGAACGGTGGTTTATGCCGACAGTCCTTTGACTCAAACCTCCAATCGCGGATTATGGTCGTCTTTAACTGAAAATTTGGAAGGAGTTAAACTCAGGGATCTTAATCGGGATTTTGAGAAAGGATGGAATTTGTCGGAAATGACTGGCAAAACGGATGGAGAAATCATGAACTCGATAAAAGAGCAATATAAGCACGTTTTAAGAGCTCCTGACGTTAGTGCTTCAGAGGTGCAAAGTAGGATACAGGGAGTAATTGACAACCCGGACGCCTCTCCAAAATTAAAAGAAGCTTTGAAGCAAGTGATAGAAGACAAGAATCTTTTTTCGGAAAAAGCTACTTCCGAAACAAATTCAGCAGTTTTAGGCGCTACTTCTTCCGAAACATTGAGAAACGCTGAGGCAACAGCTGCCTTATTGGGAGGGGTACAAAAATCGGAAGCAAATCAAAACGAGGATTTGCAACAACCGATTGCTTCGCAAACAACCCCTCAACCTTTAGGGAACTTACCCTCAGTCACTGCCAAAGAAATTAATCAAAATATTTCTCAAAGTTCAATCAATCAAATAGAAGAATACAAAAAATCTTTGGAAGATCAAGTGCCTGATGAGTTTAAGGCAATTTATAAAACATACACAGACAACCATACCACTCCTAATGGATCTTCCGTTGATCCCGATAACTATGTTGCAAAAATTTCCGGTGGGCAATATCAACAAGCTCCACCGGAATTGGCTGATGCAATGAGGAAATATGACAATGCTATCAAAGTAGAACAAGATATTAAAAACAATTCTTTAATTGATTCCGTAACTCCTCAAACTTCTGGCGAAATGGCTGGTCTAGCAACTTCAACAGTAGCCGGATTAATTCCCGGAGTTGGGTTAGTTGCTCAATCAGTCATCTTGCCGGCAGTTGATTATATAACTAAAAAAACTGTTGATGCTACTGCAGAGGAAAATCTATCCAGCTACCAAAAGGGAAGCTCTCCGTTGACTCAGGAAATTAATACTGAAAAGGACAATTTAGCAAGTTTAAACAGACAATTGGTTTCCAGTGCTCTTGGAACCACTTCTCTCTCCACCGAAGAAGTTTCTGAACTTAAAAACAAAATCACTGATTCGCAACAAAAAATTGCAGATTTGGAAAAGACGATGAGAGAAACTCCTTATGATCCTTCTGGAACAAAAGGTTCCCCCAGTGAGACAAACAAAGATTCCTTTGAAAGCGCAGGCCTTCCAGGTGTCGGAAATACCGATCAAAGTCAAGTTGCGGTTTCTTCCAACAGTTCAGAACAAAAAAATGATCAAAGCGCCCAGGAAACACCTTCTGCTCAAGATGCAATCAACAAAACATTCAGCGACCCCGGAGTGGGAAAACAAGTAGATCAATTGGTTGCCAGTGGAGAACCGCTAAAAAATCTAAACCCATTGGAGCAAACAGCAGAGATCACTCTTGAGCAGACCGCTTCCCAACAACAAGCTCCCGGTTCCTCAACAGATGCGCCTGTTGATAAAGATAGTGGCACAATTAAACTGATGGGAATCTCTGGTGGTTCTTCAACACCTGAGGAATCGACTCCAAAACCTCAAACCGGAGGTGAAATATCCGAAAGTGCCTATAATTTTCAAACTGGAATGAAAAAATATACGGATGCAAACCCCAATGCCACACCCGAAGAAATAAAGAATGAGGCTAATAGAATAATCAACAATGATTCATCGCTTTCTTCCTCTCAAAAAGATGAATTGATTAAATCCCTGCAGGAAAATTCTTCCAGTGGAACAAATTCTGGTAATGTACCGCAAGAACTGCCTCCAATTGGACAGAGCCTCGAAGGAGCAAGGGCTACTCCGGAACAAATGGC
>JAJXZR010000040.1 GCA_021779915.1 bacterium | reverse complement strand
AAACTTAAACACCGTAACGGAAAATCCCCCCTCCAACTTGCTTGTGTAAATCTTCCAAAGTATTACAATTGGATTAAATTTTTAAGGAAAAAGGTTAAAAAAAAGTCATGATTTCTACACCAGTACCAAAAATTTAAATGGTGTTCAATACTATGTCAATCTGCCTTTAACTCTTAAGAAAAACCCTGGAACATATCAGATTCTAGACCTTCCTGAGAATTAGGGTTTTGTGCAATCAGTAAAGATAATTTGTAGTTTGGAAAGAATATTTTTCCTGAGTACCATCTGGTTGAAATCTTTTTATTAAGCTTGTTGAGTCTTATTATAGAGATTAATTCCCTTCAAACCTCCAATCGAATCTCCTCAAATTTTATATTTGAAAAAGAAGAAAAAAGAGGGGAAACTAAAGAAGTTAAAAGTTTCAAGTTAAAGGAATAGTTTAGTTTGAGCTATTTTTTTCGGTGTCATTCCCGCGAAGGCGGGAATCCAGGAGGGTTTTATTAATCTAATAGAATGTTATTCTTTAACGATAGAAGTCAAATAAGCATTCTTTTAGTCTAATAAAATATTGATTTACTGGATTCCCGCCTTCGCGAGAATGACATACCTTATTTTTAATTTTCTAGCGTGGTAAGAAAGAAAAATAAATCTTCAGTCGTTACTGTGATTGGTATTGGTTATGTAGGGCTTCCTCTGGCGGCGGTTATTTCTAGGAAAGGGTATGAAACTTATGGGTTAGATCTCAACAAAAAAGCGGTGGATCTTGTCAATAAAAAGATTTCTCCTTTTAAAGATGAATTTGTTAAAAAAGTTTTGAAAGAATCCAGTCTAAAAGCTACAACCGATGCAAAAGTGCTTCTAAAGAGCGATACAATTATAGTTTGCGTTCCCACTCCAGTAGATACAAGACACTTACCGGATTTCAAACCCTTGAAAGGAGCCGTCGAATCAGTTCTTGGAAATTTCAAAAAGGGAGTACTAGTTGTCATTGAGTCGACCATCAATCCGGGAGTCTGCGACGAAATTATTTTGCCAATGTTTGACAAAAAAGGTCTTAAGGTGGGGAAAGATTTCTTTTTGGCACATTGTCCCGAAAGAATTAACCCTGGCGATGCTAAATGGAATGTTTCTAATATTCCTCGCTGCGTCGGTGGAGTAACGAACAAATGCCTTAAAAAGGCTTTAAATTTCTATAAATCAGCTATTGATGCCAAAATTACTCCGATGAAATCCATCAAAGAAGCAGAAGCAACAAAAACGATTGAAAACGCTTTTCGGGATGTAAACATTGCTTTTGTGAATGAACTGGCTAAATCCTTTGATAAAATGGGGATTGATCTAGATGATGTAATTAAAGGGGCTGCGACAAAACCATTTGCTTTTATGCCTCACTATCCTGGTTGCGGAGTGGGTGGACACTGCATCCCTGTCGACCCTTATTATCTGATTGAAAAAGCCAGAAAAGTTGGGTTCGAACATGATTTTCTTAAGCTCGCTAGAAGGATAAATACAGGAATGCCAAGATATGCGGTAAAAGTTCTGGCGACCGAACTTAATGAAATCGAGAAATCTGTCAAAGGCACCAAGATTGGAGTTCTGGGAGTTTCTTATAAAGCTAACATCGATGACAAAAGAGACGCGCCCTTTTTTGCTATAAAAAAGGAACTTCTGGAAAGAAAAGCTAAGATTGAGATTTTTGATCCCTACATACCAAGCGAGAGCACAGTAAAAAGCCTCGAGAAGCTACTCACCAAAGCAGAAGTTCTTCTTTTAGTAACCGCTCACAAAGATTTCAAAGCCATTACACCGAAAATATGCAAACAAAAAGGGATTAAACTTGTTATTGACGGAAGAAATTTCTTTGACAAAGAAGCGTTTTTGAAGGAAGGGATTAGGTATAAGGGGATTGGGAGATAGAAATAGAAAATTACTCTAATTGACCTAATTGTACTAATTATCCTAAATTCAACTTTAATGAAAAATCTTCTTGACCTGTCTGTCATCGTTCCGATTTACAACGAAGAAGGCAGTGTGGAGCAACTTCATAGTGAAATAGTTTCGGCTTTGGAAGAAACGGGAAAAAGTTATGAAATTATTTTTGTTGACGATGGAAGCAAGGATCATACTCTTGCCAAAATTAGACAACTAAAACCACTGAAAGTTATCAGTTTTCGTAAAAATTTTGGGCAAACGGCCGCCCTAGACGCAGGAATAAAAGAGTCTGTGGGAAAAGTTATAATTGCAATGGACGGAGACCTGCAAAACGATCCTCGAGACATCCCGAAATTGCTGTCTAAAATGAAAAAAGGCGATTACGACGTTGTTTCTGGTTGGAGAAAAAAAAGACAAGATCCCTTGGGTAAGAAGTTGATTTCCAAAGGGGCGGAAACACTGCGAAAAATGTTGATTGACGATGGAATCCATGATTCTGGGTGCACCTTGAAAGCATATAGGAGGGAATGTTTTCAAAACATTGATTTAATGGGAGAAATTCATCGTTTTATCCCTGCCACCTTAATCATTTATGGCTACAAAGTGGGCGAGGTTGAGGTAAATCATCGACCCAGGATCCATGGAATAACAAAATACAATTATAAAAGAACTGTCAAAGGATTCTTGGATATGTTGGGGGTGTGGTTTTGGAGGAAATATGCGGGGAGACCACTTCATCTTTTTGGTGGATTGGGGCTTCTCAGCTTTATTTTAGGAAGCATCTTTGTGACAATCCTTTTCATTATGAGACTGTTTTTCGGATATCCACTTTATGACAAAGTTTGGCCACTCTTAGCTGTATTTTTGATCTTAGTCGGTATTCAACTCTTCATATCTGGATTAATGGCGGATATCCTAATTAAAGGATACTACAAGGGGCGCCATATGAATTATTCCATAAAAGAAATTATTGATAATGAAAAATAATATTGGGGAAAAAAAGAAATTTCGCCTGGTCTTTGCGGGTGGGATTGATTGGTCGGTGGAATTTTTAGAACTCCTTTTTAAGGAGGGTTTTTCGGTTATCGGAGTACTGGCTCCTCTGGATAGCAAAAAAGATAGGGGTCAACAAGTCAGTTTTCATCCCTTAAAGCTGGAAGCGAAAAAAAAGAATATCCCAGTACTCACGCCTGCTAGCCTCAAAGATCCTGAATTTATTTCTGAATTTAAAAAATGGAAAGCAGATGTTGTAGTTGTGGTAGCCTATGGAAAGATTTTTCCTCCAGAAATTTTAGAGATTCCATCGAAAGGCTTTGTCAATTTTCACCCCTCGCTTTTGCCAGCTCTCCGTGGCCCTTCGCCTATTCCCAGTGCTATTCTGGAGGATTTGTCAGAAACAGGTGTCAGTATTATGAAATTAGGTGCTGGAATGGATGACGGTCCAGTCTTTGACACACAAAAAGTAAACATAACAAAATATGAAACAGCAACGACCCTTACTCAAAAGTTGTTATTAGTTGGAAAAACAATGCTTGTGAAAGTCCTTGAACAATATCTTTTAGACAATCTCAAACCAATTTCTCAAAAAAAACAGGGGATTTCCTATTCCAAAATAATTAGAAAAGAAGAGGGAAAAATAAATTGGAAAAAAGATACCGCCGAATCAATCGAACGGAAAATGAGGGCTTTTGAGGGAACTATCAAAGTCTTTTCCACTTTATCAAAAAACAATAATGTTAGAAGAGTAAATTTTTTAAAGTCTGAAGGTGTAGTCAAAGTATCAACTAGAGAAAAAATGAAAATCGGAGAATACAGACTTTATCAGAAAAATAAGGAAAATTTTATACTAATTAAAACTAAAAAAGATTTTTTACTTATCTCAAAAATTCAGGTTGAGGGAAAAAATCCTGTCTCCCCCGAGGAATTTTTGAGAGGATACGAGGGGGGGAGGTTTGGGAATTAATTTCCAATTTTCAATTTTCAATTTATTAATTTCGAAATGTTTTAAACAAAGTAAGATTGGGTTTCATGGTGTCATCCCGGACTTGACCCGGGATCCAGTTAAACTCATAGAATGTTATTTTGATGTGCATTTGCTGAAAACTAAACAAAAGAACACTTTATTAGACTAATACTACCCTCCTGAATCCCGGCTCGGAGGCCGGGATGACACCATGAGTATTTGTAATTTCTCTTTTTCTGAAATTAATGCCTTTTGAAATTGAAAATTGTTTGGAAATTAAAAACTAATCTAAAGTTCCAATCCCGCTTCCGCTTCCAAATTTTTCCAATTATCCAAATATTTCCCAGTCTTTCCTTCTTTTCTGGCTTTTTGCCATTTAAAATAGGTTACTGGTATGAGCATGGCGGCGTTATCCCCAGTTAAATCTAGGGGCGGAAGAAGAAAATTTGTTTTAGGAAACTCCTGAGCCAGCTCTTCGCTTATTCTTTTTCTAAGCAGTTTGTTAGCCGAAACCCCGCCTCCCAATACAAAAGTTTTGAAATTCCGTATTTTGAGGGCTTGCCTAACTCGTAAAATCAAACTTTGCACAGCTACATCTTCAAAAGCTTTTGAGAGGTTTTGTTTCTGCTTTTTAGTGAGAGGAATTTTCAGATCTGGTTTGGGAGATTTGTCTAATATCTCGGCAATTTTTTGATTTTTTGAAAGTTCAAGCGCCTTGTAAAGCACAGCTGTTTTTAGTCCCGAAAAACTAAAATTAAGGGTCGGGCTGTTTTTCATAGGGATGGAGAATTGAAAATCAGAAGAACCTTGTTCTGCCATTTTGCTTAGCATTGGACCTCCTGGATAAGGAAGACCGAGAATACGAGCCACTTTGTCAAAGGCCTCTCCCACAGCGTCGTCCAATGTTTCTCCCAAAATTTTGTATTGCAAATGTTTTTTAGAGAAAACCAGCATTGTATGTCCTCCGGAAACTAAAAGAGCTAGCAAGGGAAAAGGATTTTCTTTAAGGGATAATTTGCGGGGCGAAGATTCGACAAAGGAGGCATAGATGTGCCCTTCCATGTGATTGATAGGGATCAAAGGTTTCTTCCAGATATAACTCAGAGACTTAGCGAAATTCACTCCCAGAAGAAGAGCTGGGATTAGTCCAGGACCTTGAGTCACTCCTATCAAATCCACTTTTTTTGCCAGCTCCTCTGGATTTTTAAATCCTGCTTCTTTTCTGGCTAAATCCAAAACCGGTACCAAATTTTTGAGATGTTCCCTGGAAGCTAAATCTGGCACAACCCCTCCCCATTTGGCATGGAGCTTGATTTGGGAAGAAGTGACGTGAGAGAGAACCTTTAGTTTGCCATTTTTAATTTCTCCAATCGCAACGGAAGTTTCGTCGCAACTGGTTTCGATAGTGAGAATCAACATTTTATATCTATAAAATAAAATTCCAAGAAACAAGAAACGAATTACCCGCCTACCGGCAGGCAGGCAAACAAAATCCAATTTTCCAAATTCCAAACATCTTAACGTGTCATCCTCGGCGTGTCGACCGGGGATCCAGGAAAGTAATATTTTATGAGATTAATATAATTCTCCTGGATCCCCGGTCAAGCCCGGGATGACACAGTAATAAGGAGTAACCCTATCACTAACTGCCCAGCATTCCGCTCAGTCCCCCCATATTTTCCATCATTCCTTTTTGGATGGAACGCATGGTGCGGTTGAAAGCTTTGCGGACGTATTTTTCGAGCTTAGGGTCATTAGGATTAGCAATTTGAACATTGATAACTTCCATAGCCCCATTCATGGTGATTTTTACGCCTTCGTATTCTTCGGTTGTTTCAACAGATTCCATCTGTTTTTTAAGCTGTCGCAATTTTCGTAGTTCTTTGAGTTGACCTAACATGGTTGATTTTGATTAAAAGTTATGTGTAAAATACATTGTCAGATTGCCATTTATTTAAAAGAAAGACAAGTGGAATAATTGAAGTTTTTAAATTTTTTTATGAAATATAATTTTAAAATAGCCCTCGCTCCCATGGCGGGAATAACCGATAGTGCTTTCAGGCTCATGAATGTTTTTGGAGGAGCTGACTTGACTTATTCGGAAATGGCACACGTAAACGCTCTAAGCTACAGGAGTAAAAAAACCTTTGAAATGCTCAGTGCCAGTCCTTTCGAATTTCCTTATATTGTGCAACTTTTTGGCAATGACCCAGAATATTTTGCGAAGGCCACGAAAATTATTAGTGAGAAAGGAATACTGGTCAGGAAGTATAAATCGTTTAGTAAGGAACAAATAGGGTTTATTGAAAATTTATATAAGCATCTTGAATACTATTATTCACAAAATCCAAATGTCGAATGTCGAATGTCGAATAAAATTTCAAATATCAAAAACGAGACACAAGAGAAATCATTTAATATTGCTTTTGGAAAATTTTATTTTCGTTTTCAGAAATTCCAAAAAGAAGTTGGAAAGAAAATTCCTGAGAGAATAAAACCTTCAGGAATAGACATCAATTTGGGCTGTCCGGCGAAAAAGGTTTTTGGCCATGGATCAGGAGCGAGGCTTTTTTCGGATATCCCTAAGATGAAAAAAATAGTGGAAGCGGTTGTTTCTAATACTGATCTGCCGGTTTCCATAAAACTGCGAACTTCAGTTAAAGATGTTTCCGTTTTTTCCGTGTTAGATGAATTAACAAAATTTCCTTTAAAAAGGATTATGATTCACGGTAGATCCTATGAACAAGGATTCACGGGCGGAGCAGATTATAAAACACTAAAAGAAGTTGCGGAAAAATATTCTCAGCTAGAAATCTATGTAAACGGTGGGATTATGGACCAAAAATCAGCTTTTACGATGACCCAAAAAACCGGTTGCCAAAATCTGGGAATTGCTCGGGGATCTTTAGGAAACCCGCTTCTTGGCGAAATAATAAAAAATGGAGAGACTGATTTTGATGAAAAAACAAAAATCGTTATTTTCTCAATTCTATCCTATATTCACACCATTTTGAATTTTCAGTCCAAAGGAAAAAAGGGGTTGTTTGAAATCAGAAAACACTTAGCCTGGTATTTTAAGGGTTTCTCAGGAGCCAGTGAACTTCGAAGCAAGCTGGTTCAGGTGGAGAGTATTAAAGAACTAGAAGCGATAATAAAGGATTTATGCGAAATATAAAGGTGTCATCCCGGGCTTGACCCGGGATGACACGGAGGAGAATTTTTAATATGAAATTACTTTACAAACTTTATAAACTTGATAGACTTTACAAACTGATATATAGGGCCTGTAACTCAGTGGTCAGAGTGGCCGGCTCATAACCGGTAAGTCGCTGGTTCGAATCCAGCCCGGCCCACCAAGCAATCTTCTTCGTTTAAGCTAAGGAAGCCAAAAGCCTTATTGAGTGAATCTACCAAGGTAGATAAATAATTATGTAAGAGAATTCGGAACATTGTTTATGTTTTTTATTAAAATTTTTAAGAGAAAATCTTGAAAAACGTAATTTTTTAACAAAATTTGGTTTAATGGCAAAAGACAATGATCCTAGCAGAAGGTAAAGCAAAAGAAATGAAGGCGAAAAAAATTATTCTTGCATTATACAAAGAAAACAAAAGAGCTTACAATCTTTACAAGAGTCTTGGATACGCAATAACCAAGAGAGAAAAGGAGATAATTATTATGGAGAAAACAATATAAACAGAGAATTGAAATTTATTTCCTGAACTCTAATTTTCAAAAAATCAGCTTTTATAACGTTTTATTCCAAAAGTCCTGTTCAGTAGGGGCTGGATAGTTTTCTAAATACTTGATTTATATTGGTGTGGACCGTACCGGACTCGAACCGGTGACCCGTCGCCTCAGGCGACCGCTCTATCCTTTGTGGACTCGAGGGGACTTGAACCCCTGACCTCCTCCATGCCATGGAGGCGCTCTACCAACTAAGCTACGAGCCCTAAATTAGTTTGAAAGTTACAAAGTTGAGTCCACAGCAACTCTAAAATCTTACATATCTAAACTAACCACAACAAAATTATTTCGCCAAGAAATTTATTTTTCTGTGGTTTGGAGCTGGCTGAATTTTACTCCTCGAGAGAGGTTATAGTCGTTGATAATTTTGCCGTCTTGATCTTTAATAACGAACTCAATTGTATTATTTCCGGGCGGGACTTGGTTGAAAAGAATTGAATAGCTGGAATTGAATTCACTTAACGGTATAGCCTTTACCAATTGGCCGTTAAGCAATATTTCTAGTGTTCGTAAATAGGCTATTTTTCCCTTGAAAGTGAGCTCTATGTTTCTTGGTGTCTCGCTAAGATTAACTAGATTGAGTTTGGCTCCGCTTTTTGCCCAACGTGCTCTGGTCTTTCCACCTCCCTCTTTCCCGTTCCAATAGTCTCCATTTGTATCCAGAGTAAGGAAGTGACCAGTTTTTACTTCTTGAGGCACTTTGTATGCTCGAAGAAAATTGTCTTCGTAGGAAGAAGAAATCCCAAGAACATTTTCAATATAGTTTTTCTCACTATCAAAAGCTTCTTGATCAAATTTTTCCCCGGTCTGAAATTTGCTCAAGGTTAAATAGCGAATGTTGTAAAAATTAAATATCGATTTGGCAAGAGGAGTATAGTCGGTTGTGATTATGTCGCTACTTTTTTCTTCCGGACTATAGGTTCCACCATTGGGAAGACTATAGAGCAAAGTATTAATGATGGGAGTGTTTCTTTGAAAAGTCCAGAAATCCTTTTGCTCCCTAGCGAAATCCATTCCATCAATTTTTGGTTTTTGGTGAATTTGAGCTGTGTAACCACAGTAAGAAGCAAAATTATAGCTGGTGCTACCGGGAACTTCTAGAATAGCGTAGGGTTCTTTGTCTTTTGCAATTTGATCGTAAAAAGGCGAATAAGCCAAATCAAGAGCTTGAACAGGGACAGCTAAATATTCCAAGGGCAAAAGGACAAAAATCGCTAAAAAAGCTAATTTCAGGAACGGGATATACTTGGAATCAATTGTTTTTTCTTGAGCATTAACAATCATTTCTTCTTGTTGCTCTCTTATCCTTAAACGTTCACTTCGATTTAAGCTTTTCTTTTTAGAAAAAGTTTGGCGAACAGCTTCTTTTAGTTTATTCAGATTGTTTCTCTTTGCAAGGGGAATTCTCTTGTAAAAATCTTCTAGCACCTTTGCTCCAAGCCCGGCAAGAAAGGAAAACCCCAGCAGGGCAATAAGAAATATCCGACTGGTGGTTCGAATAAAATTCCAATAGGGAATATTGTTATAAATCCAAAAGTAAGGAAGCTTTTTTTCCAAATAAATATTCCCCTTGAAATGCAAAGTAGGCCCAAAACTGAGGATAATAAAGACAATGGCGATTGTAAAAAAGAAAATAGCAAATTTCTTCTCTTTTTTTCCAAATTTACTTCTTCGTTTAAAAGCCTGAAATGCCCCCAAAAAGAAAAGGATTATTGCTACATATCCAAGATAAAAGCTTTGCCTTCCTTCAATATTAGAAGAAAGGGAGCCTCTTTCGGCATTGAATTTTTCTCCCCAGAAAGGTTGAAAACGAGCAGGAAGAAGAAAATCAACTGCGTCGGCTGAATAATCCTCTACTTGGGAATAAGGTGGCTTAAGAAAATTATTGTCTGACTGAGCAATTTTCCAAAGATTTTTGAATTGAATGATTCCAGTTACAACGACAACTATAAGCCCAATGACAACTGCCATCCAAAACCGACCTCTTTTCAAACTTTTAGGATAACAAAAGCTGAGGAAAGGGATAAAAGCGATCATAAAAAGTAGTATGAAAGCTAGCATTTGATGTTCGGTTGCGATTACCAACACCAGAGAGGTCGCCACGCCCAGAGCTGATTTAAAGGAAACTTTCTTGTAAAATTGATACAGAAAGAACACCAACCAAACCAACCATTCATAATGCATTGTACCGATATTGGTTGCCAGAGCCTGAGAAAAGTGAAAAGGAGAAAAAGCAAAGATAAATCCCCCCACAAACGACGCCCAGTCGGACTTGGTTATATCCTGAATTAAAACCCAGGAGCCAAGGAATGCCAAGAAAAAGGAAAGCAACCACCAAAAATTATATCCCGGGATTCTGCCGAGAATTGCTTCTGTATATCCAATAATAGGGATAATTCCCCAAAAATTCGCTTGTTTTTGCCATTCAAACGTCTTCATTATACCCACATCTTTGATGCTGTTCTGAACCATCATTGCTCTTCCAATCGCCTGATAAGTATCCGCTCCTCTGCCGGGAATGGAGCTAAAAAGATTCCAAAATACTGGCAAAGTAAATAAAAAGACTAAGATAAGTCCAATATAAATGCCTTTTTTTAGTTTTAGGTTAGGAGGAAACATGGATGATTTAGAGTTAAAACGTATAAAGAGTGTTTGTGTTATCCTTGCGAAAGCGAGGATCCAGGAGGATAGAAAATTACTCTAATTAACCTAATTATACTAATTGACCTAAAAAAGCACCCAGTACCAAACTATAAAAATAAATCTTAGAAATTGGTTCTTAGTATTTTGTTTAGAACAATTAGGTTAATTAAAGTAATTAGAATAATTAACGAGTCTTACCTGGATCCCGGGTCAAGCCCGGGATGACATGGGGTATTTGAAATTTTCAACTTACATTTAATTGTTCTCCATTGCTCTCTCAATCGCCGGGGCTATCTGTTTTTTTCGAGAGACTATTCCTCTTAAAATCAAAGAGTCTTCATCAATTCTTATGTCGGAAAATGATTTCATGATAATTTCTTTTTCTTTTTCAGAAATTATCAACATTTCTGTTTCGTTCTTGATTATATCCACAATACCTAAATAAGCAAAATCTAATTTTTCCTCTTCTTTAACTTTTGCTAAGGCCTCGCGGAGGCTTTGTTCGATTTTTTTTACTTGCCCGGGTTTAACGGTTTCAATCACTCCAATCCCAATTTTATTACCTTCAAACTCAAAATTTTTCCAGTCCAGTTTTACAATCTGCTCAGT